>NZ_QTLK01000059.1:0-3751 GCF_003602705.1 Bacteroides sp. AM16-13 | reverse complement strand
CCATATGTTAGTTTTCAATTTATGTTGTATAATAATTGTATTTAACTTGTGAACAGTTAGTTGTGTATTTTGGGGACAACATATTTATTTATATAACCCATTGAGAAAAGCCATGATGTCAGGATTATCTTTCCAGCACTTTTGTTTTGTGGAACTAATCACTTCGCAACAATCAAGTGCTTCAGATTTGGCTTTCATGCTAACTTCTGCATAGACATTGGTTGTATCCACAGAAACATGTCCAAGCCATGCTCGGATAGTATTAATGTCTACTCCAGCTTGAAGAAGATGTGTAGCTGTCGTGTGCCTTATCACATGAGGCGTTACATTCTTTTTTCTAAGAGAGGTGCATTTTTTAGCAGCTTCAGCGGCATATTTTGTTATCAGTCCATATATACCAAAGCGGGTAAGTGGGGCGTGATGGCGATTTATAAATATGCTTTGTGTAGGAGCCAAGTTTTTGACAAGTTTCCGTATTTCACGGTTGGTACTTTTCCAAAGAGGACACCTACGTGTTTTATTGCCTTTTCCATGCAGTATAACGGTAGAGGTGGTATAGTCATAATCGGCAACAACTAGTTTGGAAACTTCATCCACTCTGGCTCCCGTATTATACATGAACAGGATAATGACATAGTCCCTGTAACCATATTGTGTAGTTTTATCCGGGGCATCAAGTAATGCTTCCATCTCGTCCCTCTCCAAATAACCAATCATTGGTTTCTGGTGCTTTTTCATGGGTATGAGTCTAAGTTCCCGATAAAGTTCTGCATGTTCCGGGTTATAAGTTGAGAGATATTTGGCAAATGCAAGTATGCTGGTAAGCCGTTGGTTCCTGCTTGCAGGGGATATTTTGCGTGAGGCTTCAAGATTTTTCAGGAAGTCTTGCACATTGTCCTTTGTAAGGAGGTTCACGGAAAGTTTTTCTATCCCGTTCTTGTTCATTTTTGACAAGTACGGAAGCAGCAGCTTGAACGTGTCACGATAACTCAACAAAGTGTTCTTTGACAGATTGCGAACAGTTGTGGCATATTCCAGTAAGAACCGGCGTAGCCAATAGCTTATGTATTCATTATGGGTATTCATATTTTATTATTTTGATAGTCTGTAATTCTCAAAAAGTTGCAATGCCGTTTCCAGTAATTCAGGAGTCATCGTTAGATAAACACTTGTATACTTGATAGAAGTATGTCCGAGATAGGTGGAAAGGATAGGTAACATCTGCTGTACATCTACTCCTTCCTTGTACCATTGAATCAAACGATGGGTTGCAAACGTGTGCCGGAGGTCATGTATCCGTGGCTGGTATCTATCCGAGTCCGTGCGGATTATTCCTGCCTTTTTCCGTATCAGTTTAAAACTGTTCCGGAAAGTATGGAGGTTGACAGCCTGAGCTTGCTTGGTTACAAAAAAGGGAGCGTCCTTATCAACCGAAAAACCGGACTCTTTGAGCCAGTCAAAATAACTCAAAAGTCTTTTTTTTACTTGAGTGTTGAATGGGATAATCCTTGATTTGTAAAATTTTGTAGTACGTACAATAATGTAAGACTCTTCCCAAATTATATCGCCTACCCTCAGTGCTATGACTTCACAAGTGCGAAGTCCCATCGTATACATGGTAATCAGCATTGTCTGATATACAAAGGGGATGATTACATTCTGAGTTCTTCTGGTATAGTTCAAAGCAGAACTGAACAACCGCTTGAGTTCATCCCGGCTATAGATATAGGGAACAAGTCCGGCAGGTCTCTTCGGCATATCCAATGTCAATGGAATTGTTTCAATAAGGCTTCGTTGAAAAGCCCATTGAAAGAATCCCTTCAGGGACGTGTGACGAGCAAACCACATAGCCGTAACCTTGTTCCCCTTATAGAGGAACGAGTTCACGGATTCCATATTGATTGAGGAAATATCGGTCGTATCACCGATAAACTTGCTAAAACTCACAAGAAGAATACCGGCAGATTTAAACTTTTCTCCAAGGCTATGCCTGTACTCAATATATTTGATTACGGCTTCTTTGATAGTCATAGCAAATCCTCCCAGTTCATTTCTGCGACCATACTCAGTGTTTTCAGATTCACTTTGGCATATATCCTCGTGGAATACGGGCTTTCATGTCCGAGTTGTCGACTGACATTATACAATGGGAATCCTTCGTTGACAAGCCGTGTGGCAGTCCAATGTCTCAGTGCATGAGGACCATAGTGTCTGAGTTCCATCCCCTGACTTCTCAGAGCCTTGCTCACAATAGCATATACTGCATTGTGGCTAACTCCTCTATATGGTGGTACCATACATTGGAACAATGATTTTTGCGAAGAATCATTTATTCTTACTTCTGTCAGATAACGTATGATGGCATTACCGACGTTCACGGTAAGCGGAAAGACTTGAGCCCGTTCACCTTTGGAGCGACGGAACAGGATTGTCTCCTTGTCCCAGTCTATGTCATTCAGTTGTAGACTGACCAGTTCATGCGTGCGGATTCCATAAACGGACAGAAGCATCATTATGGCATAGTTCCGAATGTTTGTTTTACTATTGAAGTCTGAATAAAATTGAACGGCTCCGAGTACGTGTTCTTTCTCCGGAGCGGAAGGAAGACCGTCCTCTGAGTACAAACGTGGTGCTTTGAGTGCCAAGGATAACTTGTCTGAACACCAGCTTTGAGTAGCGGCATATTGAAGGAACGAACGCAAATGGCTGATGTATTCGGCTAATGTCCTACGATTGATATTCCATTCCCTATGGATTCTTGTAAGGAACATATCAATATGTTTGGGGTGCATAGAGAACAACTCTGGATGTATTTGACCAAGGACGGGTAGCATACAACATAGAACCTTACGTTTACCTTTAATGGTATGTTTTGAATAGTTTTTCTCGTCAGAAAGAAAACGTAAATATTCTTCTGCATATTCATTAAAACCAAAAGAAGTGCTCTTGGTGACTTGTATGCCTAAAAAATCAAGCCAGCTCATAGCAACTCTTGTAAATACCCCTTTTCGGTATATTACATTAGAATCTGTTTGTTTACCTCTACATGCGTATTTTTCTGCGCTTGAAATGATTTCTTTTGCTGAAAATGAAATCCGAGTGCATACGGATAAATTTTGAACGACATGAAGTTGGATATACGCCATCAGTCTGAGATAATTGTCCGAATATCCCAAGTTGCGACTATGCTTTAGAAAAGCTTCCCTTTCTACAAGCATTGGAGCAGATGCCATTTTTACACGTGACTGACGTCGAGGAAACAAGCTGTTTAAAACAGGGGCTTCCATAAGTCCGTCAAGATTAGACAAGCCAATAAAACGTATCCATTTCATTGCCGTTCTGATCATATGTTTTTCAGAAGTGATTCCAAGTTGATTCTGCTGGCAGAAACATTTAATGGATACAGAAACGGTCTCAAATACGAGAGGTTTGTTGTCAATTGGGAGAATACGAACTATTCTTAACAGGAATAGTGATGTTTTCTTTAGATAATCGTCTTTGCCTCCCTTGCTTCTGAGGTATTCAAGATATGACTCCCTTTCAGATAGCATCGGAGCTTCAAGATACTCTTGATGACGACTCTTGTCTTTGATAAGTTCTGTTATTATCATAAGCACAGTTTTTTAAATTAGTAATAAAGCATAGGTAGACATCCAGAAATATGTTGTCCAAAAAACACACAACTAACTGTTCGCAAGTCGAATACAATTATTATACAACATAAATTGAAAACTAACATATGGACTGAAAT
>NZ_QTLK01000058.1:0-4087 GCF_003602705.1 Bacteroides sp. AM16-13 | reverse complement strand
GCTCCATGCTGAGCAACCGGCCTGTTCAAGGGAGAGGCTTCATACGTGGTCTGCAGGTACGGACGCGCATCGCCACCTGCCAATGAGCTTGCACCATTTTGTAAGGAACAGAGGGTCATGTAATTGCCATTTCCCGCTGACTTGGCAGGAAGCCAAGTGCGCAGTTTGCGTCCCTGATCGTCATACTCTTGTAATGAAACAAGATCTTTCCTGTCGGGCGTAATGCCGCAATCTACTGTTTGTGAGGGACGCCCCAGGCCGTCAAAGTATACCACCTGTTCACGGCAACCGCTATGATCGGGCGAGATGTAAGTACGTGTGCTGATATAGTTCTGTGAAGTGCTCACCTGCGACATGCATAAAAGAGAGCACAATAAGAGCGAAAGAAGTAAATATATTCGTTTCATAAGTTTGTACATATTTTGTTTATTAGTTACGGTAATGATAATCATATTCCTGTACGACACGTTTCTTGCTTTCATCCACGACGTTGCCTTCGTAATAGTAGTTCGCCTTCAAACGTCCCAATCCATCGTAGTCATAATACAAGGTCTTTCCCGTAGGATCGGAGATCGAGGTAACACCCACCAACGGAAGATGAGTAAAAGTGGTAACATGTGCTTCCGAGAGAGACGTATGGTTGCGCAATGCCTTTAGCTTGGCGGCATCAGGAGTAGTGCTCTTTGCCAATGCGGAGGATGTCATGCCAAAGACGGAGGACACAGCGGTTTCCACCTGCTCTAGAGTGGCATTCTTGATTTCGGCAATAAGATAGCGATCACCATATCCCCATAGATAGACCGTGTGTAGCTTATCCTTAGAAACTACTTCGCGGGGATTTCCGTTGGAAGAGTAAGCGAGAACTTCGCTGTAGTGTGAACTCGGATCGTAAATTGTCTGATAAAATCGGGCAGGCAATATCAGCGTATCCCCACTTTCTGTAGGAAACTCTCCGAATTCACGTCTATAGCCGTCAGGATAGCTTTGATTCTGTGTCTCTTTCAACACGGGGTTAAGTATGTTTCTTTCCACCATTTTGCGAACAATATCCGGGGTTGTACCAGTTCGCGCGATAGCCGGATATTCCCAATTAGTCTCCCGATGCAGGCCTCCTGCATTCCGTTCTTTCCATTGCATCCGGTTACCGGAGAGATAGGTGTAGTGTTCTGTATCTGTAATACCAGTTTCCGATTCGTCATAAGTGGTTACTTTACGTTCGTATAGAAGTGAGTGTCCAAGCATCTGACAGGTAGAAGTATAGAAACTACCAAGAACAGCGGTTGCAGGGACGAATGATGGGGTTCCGTATGAATTGGAATATTCCCAATCTATCACCGACGAGCCACCGTAACGCCAAATCAGTGATTCGCGCCGCTTCAGTTTATATTCCCGCCCGTCGCTCATGTAGTCAGTCTGTTCTTTTAATAGATTATAACGATATTTCTCTCCTTCATACCAGAGCACATTGCCATAGTACTGCGGTTTCTCGAAAAAGGCGGTGTCATTTTGCATTGCTTCATAGATGTCATATTGATAGACAGTCTTTCCATTGCAATTTTCAGGACTAAATTGGGTTGCACCATCCTTTAAATAATAGACTGTAACTTCGGGATAGACCACTGCGGGACGGCCGTTCAGAAGCCGCTGGAAGTTGAATGCACTGAACGTACATTCCCACTCCCAGGTGTAAACAGGATATCCTCCTGACGGACTATAACTCATGAAGGGATTGGATTTGAAGGATCGATATTGTCCATTCGGATCAAGTCCCAGAACCATGTTCAGTACCGACATCGGAAGGTCGGTCGATTGATAGTTCATATAAGTCTGAATGGTAGGATCGAGGGTTGGTTCACCTGCGCCTGTATGGTAGTAGCGTCCGATTTCCCAGCCGTTTTCTTCGTATTCGGTTTTCCCGTAACAGTAGTGTTTGGAATCGCTTCGTACACCTTCTGCCGTATAGTTGACGATTTCACGAATCCTGAAACCTGTAGCCTCGGTCTTCACGCGCTTTTTTTTATCGTGAATATAGTCTCCATCATCATCTGTGAATGAGAAGAACTTGTGGTTCTCAAAGTCAAACTCTGTGTAGCCTCCTGTCGGATAGGTTAATTTGCGGAGTACACAATGGCTTTCAGGGTCGGCAGGTTTACGTGTGTTGTAGGACACATTAGAGAGTCTCACTTTATCCAAAGGAGACAAATCATTTTCGTCTTTTGGTACGTCTGTTACAAAAGAGCTACTGGCTCTGGACACATCAAAGCCCACGAACAGATTCATATAAGCAACGTCATAATTGTTGCTGCGAAAATTCAGGTTACCCCAATGGTCTGTTCCACCAAAGTTGGCATACGAAGATGTATATTCACACCGATAGATCTCGGATGATGCATCATTACCGCCAAGCAGAGTGACGCTGTCAAGCATACTGAAAGGCGACTTTGATAAACTGCTAGATTGCAAAGTCCCCTGGTGCTGTTCCAGGTTGATGGTCCGCACAAGTCTGTCTCCGTCTTTTATACTGATACTTTCGGCATAATTATAATATTCACTGTTTGTGCCGTCCTTATAATTAATGCGGATGGTGGTGGTACCATAAGTGACGGAAGTCAGAAGCTTCATCTGATATGCATGCTGCCGTGTATAAGTATGTACAGTGACGTCAAATACGTCCGGACTACACCCTAACTCATAAAAATGATGGAAACGTAGTGCCGGTTCTGCCTGCTGATACCCAAAGTTAGAATGAATACTCTTGTCATAATCAAAAGTAATAAGTTCCGAAGAATGGGGCAGACGGATAGAGGTTAGTTGCCAAGACACATAAGTGGTGTTGTAGGGAGTAATCGTACACCCCGTTCCTCTAAAGGTGGTATCGGCACCAGTGAAAGCATACTCAACACCCTGTTCGTCCACCACTTTAAAAGATATAATCTTTCTATCCATAGTAGCATGGGTTATCTTCACATCACGTCCACCTGAAACTACATATTCGATTTTGCCGTCATAGTTTTTTCTGATAACGAATTCGAAGGAACTACCATCAGGAAGGATAGCGGTAAATAGGTCGGACTTTAGTTCCAACGTGTTCAGGTATTCTTCCGATAAATTCCGATATGACTTTCCAAACTTGTCGATATCCAGTTTAAAGTCTGTAAGTTCATCGGGCATGCATTCTATGCTTCGCGAGATGCAACTGCTGACAGATAACGCCCAGCCACGGCCGAACACGTCATAGTTGTAGCCGGGATGAAACGGAGCCGGATTGTATTTTAAGCTCAAAGGCAACCGATAGCCGTGATGATCGATGTCGAACAAGGGAATAGATATGTCGGGCACCCCCATGGCAGGATTCACAGCCACATCTCCATACATCTTGAAGGCTGCCGCCTGCGGAGAAGTGGGGACAGAAAGGGGAACGTATGGAAGTGTGGAAGCTGCATGTGCCGTAAAAGGAAAGAGTGCAGCGAAAAATGATAGTATAAAAATTAATCGTTTCATATTTTGTTTTTGTTATATAAATGGTTGAAAAACTGAGGAAATAGCATTTTGTTTAAGTCTTAATCTGTGTTGAAATATTGGTTTGAAATTCTGCAGATTCCAGACTCCGGAATCTGCAGAATTATAAAATGATAGAACTATTGAGAAATTTACAAATTCATCGCATTAGCGCCCAAAACGCCAGCTAAAGCCGAAGCCACTGCGATAACCACCTTCAGGATCATATCCCATACTGATTTCTTCATTGCCATAATTTACCTCCTTTCTGTTTTTTAATGTGTTGTGTTACTCTGTATCCGTATACCTGGCAGCCGGGGAATTTTTCATGCAGCTTCCCGACGAGTTTCCGAGGCGTAGCCCGCTGTGTCAGAGTCCGGATATCTTCCGGAGAGAGCGTACAATCCTCCCTCGTGGCGCTGCAATGCACCACAATCAAGTTGATAATCCTCATGTTAGTGGATGATTTCTAGTTTAGTTAAAAGTCAAATGTCTAGTTAAGCCTACGAAGTTTGTCGTTTACATTTTGTGTACTACTCACTGCCGTGACGTCATTTATGCAGCCGGATCGGGCGCTTCTCCGCCTCCT
>NZ_QTLK01000057.1:0-4331 GCF_003602705.1 Bacteroides sp. AM16-13 | reverse complement strand
CCTTATGCCGATGCATTGTTCTTGTTGTTCGACGTACAGCGTCAGACGATTCTCGACCTGATGGCAGGAAAAGCGGAACCTTCCGCCTTACTGCCTTTCCAAATGCCTGCAGACATGCGCACGGTAGAGGAGCAGGCGGAGGATACTCCACATGATATGCGTTGTTATCACGATGCCGACGGTCATGTGTACGATTATACATATGGACTGAACTGGAAGGGTGTGATAGACGATGAGCGAGTGAAGAAATACAAGTAATATCCGTTTTTCAGTTTTCAATAAAAGTTCTGCACGTATGTCGGCTGATTCACTCGCTGGACACGTGCAGAACTTCTTTTTTATTCTAAAGTCCGGAAGGCTTACGAAACACTTCTCCTTCTTTTGCCGGTTTGCCCAGCAAAGGCAGACCTTCTTCATCCCAACCGATGGGTTGCATCCGTAAAGAACGGCTATCCACCATAAGCATATCATGAAGTGAATTACGCACCAAATAAAGCATATACCACTCTTTATAATCCGGCGAAGGGACAAAACATATATTGCCGGGAGCGTATGCGTTATTTTCGGGCGATTGCCTGAAAACCGGTTCAGACAATTTAGTCCATGAAGCCGGAGAAAGTGGGTCGCTGTCGGCATTAGCAACTAATAATCCTATGCAGTGATAGGGAGTCCAGTTGGCACTAGCGGAATAATAAACAAGAAGTTTGTCTTTATCGCGGGAATGAAAAAGAAAAGGCATCTCGTTGACGTAGACCGGATAGGCAGCTTTATTCCCATCAGTTCCCACCCATTGGCATTCCCATTCATACTTGGGTTCAGATATCAGGACACGTTCGGATGCCAACGTCCACGGGTCGGACATTTCGGCAATATACAAGCATTGCATTTCCTCAAAGATACGCTTGTTTTTCCAGCCGCTCCAAAGCAAATACAGTTTGCCTTTATGTACAAACGGATGCCCGTAAATAGCAAGATTATTGTGAGGATCGGTAGAAATTTTGCCTTTCAATACAAATTCTCCTTCCAACGGGTCGGGGGAAGCATTTTCCAGTACATGCAACTGGCGGTTGTCCGAATCGCCGTCGTCCATGCTAAAATACACATACCATTTTCCATTGATATAATGTATCTGTGGGTCCCAAATATGAGAATAAGATTGACTGTCGTCCACCGGCCATATCGTTTTGGTAGGTTCATGCGTTATTTCAGTAATGTCTTTCAATGCCCACAAACAGATTTTATCATCCACTCCGCGAATGTAATAATACATACCGTTATGGAACAGGGCACCAAAAGCCGGACCGCCAATCGACAAAAGCGGATTCGTATAACAGGAAGCGGAATCTATGGTTCCCGATGCGTGAGATGTTGTTGCTTTATGCTGGCAGGAGAAGTTACAGAACAAACAAGCCAATATCCCCACAATATGTATAAGACGTATCATAAGAAATGAACTTTAAGGCTAAAAACTGCGACAAAGGAAATATAAAAAAAGCAAATATCCGCATTCTAACAGGATTTTATTCCTTGCAGGCAGAATTTTAGCCTTAATAGGCAAAATTTTAGCCTTTATTCATCCGGAGATTTAACACTTTTGCAAAGTGAACATGAAAAACAATTTAAGAAACATATAAATATTGTTCTATATGAAAATAGTAATGAAAGAGATGGCGAAGTATTCGTACATCTATGGGGTGTTAATCATGTGGGTGTGTTGCACCGGCTCTTATGCCCAATGGAAACCTGCCGGTAACAGAATCGTTACAGAATGGGCAGCACAAGTAGACGTAAGTAATGTATTACCCGAATACCCGCGTCCTTTGATGGAACGTACGGAGTGGGTAAACCTGAACGGACTTTGGCAGTATGCCATTCTTCCGTCGGGCAAAGCAATGCCGAAGACGTATGACGGTGAGATTCTGGTACCCTTCGCCGTAGAATCCGCACTTTCCGGTGTAGGAAAAGAATTGGGAGAGAACAACGAGTTATGGTATCGGCGCACCTTTTCCGTGCCTTCCCACTGGAAAGGACAACGGGTATTGCTGAATTTCGGAGCGGTAGACTGGAAAACCACTGTATGGGTGAACGGAACCAAACTCGGTGAACACTGCGGCGGATTCACTCCTTTTGCATTCGACATCACACAAGCGCTGAAAAAAGGAGACAATGAAGTAGTGGTGCGGGTATGGGACCCGACGGACAAAGGCAAACAGGCACGCGGCAAGCAGGTAAGCAACCCCGGACATATCTGGTATACACCGGTGAGCGGCATCTGGCAGACCGTATGGCTGGAACCTGTCCCCGAACGTGCCATAGAAAACATCCGGACGACTCCCGACATAGACGGCGGCAAACTGACGGTGGAAACAACGGTGAACAACCCCAAAGCCAACGACCGGATAGAAGTGAAAGTGCTCGACGGCAACAAAGTCATCGCATCCGGCAGTGCATTGAACCATACTTCCGTAGAAATACCGATGCCGGCAGATTGCAAACTATGGTCTCCGGACTCTCCTTCGCTTTATGACTTGGAAATCTCATTCTATGCCGACGGCAAATTGCAGGACAAAGTGAAAAGCTACACCGCCATGCGGAAATTCTCCACGCGAAGAGACGAGAAAGGGTACATGCGCCTGCAACTGAACAACAAAGACATCTTCCACTTCGGTCCGCTCGACCAGGGCTGGTGGCCCGACGGACTGTATACAGCACCGACGGACGAAGCCTTGTGCTACGATATCGAAAAGACCAAGGAACTCGGATTCAACATGATACGCAAGCACCTGAAAGTGGAACCGGCACGTTGGTATGCGCATTGCGACCGTCTGGGAATGATGGTATGGCAGGATATGCCTAACGGCGACAAGAATCAGGACTGGCAATACAAGCAATTCTACTATGGTCCGGAGATGGTACGTACTTCGGAATCGGAAGCTGTCTACCGGAAAGAGTGGAAAGAGGTGATGGACTGTCTCTATTCTTATCCCTGCATTGGCGTATGGACACCGTTCAACGAAGCGATGGGACAATTCAAATCCGTAGAAATAGCTGACTGGACCAAGAAATATGACCCGACGCGCCCGGTGAATCCCGCCAGTGGCGGCAATTATTTCCCTTGCGGGGATATTCTCGACCTGCACAGTTATCCGGAACCCGTCATGTTCCTCTTTGATGCCGACCGGGTGAATGTAATCGGTGAGTTCGGCGGAATCGGCATGGCGCTGAAAGGACATCTGTGGAACGAAGACCGCAACTGGGGATACGGCGACCTGAAAGGCAAAGAAGAAGCAACGGAAGAGTACCTGAAGTATGCCAACCGCCTCAAGGAACTGTCTGCATTGGGACTATGCGGTGCCGTATATACCCAAACAACCGATGTAGAATCGGAAATCAACGGACTGATGACCTACGACCGCAAAGTAGTGAAAATGAACGCGGATGCATTACAGAAAGTCAACAGTGAAGTTTGCCGTTGCCTGGATAATCCGCTTCCTGCAAAAAATTCCCGTTAGTAGACATTAAAATGCATAATTTGCTATTATGACAATTATAAATAAAAGAAATCTGTTTTTCCTAATTTCCGTCTGGCTGTTGTCTACACTTCTGCCAGCGCAGAATGTCACCATATCCACTCCCCATACACAGTTGCTCCTCTCGGCACCAAACGGCGGTACACCGAAACAACTGTATTACGGCTCACGCACCTCCGATGCGGATATCCGAAGCATTTGCGAAACGGCACGCGGGAGAAATGCTTATCCCGTCTACGGAATGGGGTATCCATGCGAAACGACATTGTCCGTCCGCCATGCCGACGGCAACCTGACACTTCAAATGGCAGTAGCAGGCGTAAAAGAAACACGCCTTACAGAAGAAAATGCCACTTTGACGGTGATAGAACTGAAAGACAAAGTGTATCCTTTCTTCGTCAACATCTGCTACAAAGCATGGCAGGATGCGGATGTCATCGAAACATGGACTGAAATCCGTCACGAAGAGAAGAAGCCTGTCCAACTTCAGCAGTTCGCTTCCGCCTACTTGCCTGTCCGCCGTGGCAATGTCTGGCTGGCACATCTTTCCGGTGCCTGGGCAAACGAAGGACAACTCTGCCAGGAAGCGTTGCAACCGGGTATGAAAGTCATCAAAAACACGGACGGGGTACGCAATTCCCAATCGGCACACGCGGAAGTGATGTTCTCGCTCGACGGTAAACCGCAGGAGAACACGGGACGCGTCATCGGTGCGGCACTTTGCTACAGCGGCAACTACAAACTGCGCATTGACACGCAAGAAGACGACTGGCACCATTTCCTCGCCGGCATCAACGAAGA
>NZ_QTLK01000056.1:0-4471 GCF_003602705.1 Bacteroides sp. AM16-13 | reverse complement strand
GGACGTTTAGACGCAAGAAGGACGCTGAAGAGCTTAGTTGCGGATTTGAGGTTATTTAGGTGTCAAAACGCACGGAAGGTATCAAAACGCATTATTAAGGCGTTTTTGTCTTTTTTTTGAGCTTTATCTGTAAATATTCACTCGGGAGCATTCCAGTATATTCTTTGAAGTTACGGAGTGCTGTTGCCTTAGAACGGAAGCCTACTTTAAAGAAAGTGTCTAATACGTTTACGTATTTATCACTGTCTGCAATTTTCAAAAATTCATCAATCCGGCGACGATTGATAAACTCCTTGTAACCATCGTAGCCTTTCTCCTGGATGATCCGGGTGAGCTTGTTGCGGTTTGTATCCAAAAGAACAGCCAATTTGGTTATATTCGTATCAGGGTTTCTCCAGAGTTGTTCTCTATCTATCAGTTCATTGAGTTGTAGCCACAAAGGGTTTTCTTTATTCTTCTCCGGGGTTATATTTTCATCCGGTGTATCAAGTGTCTCTAATGGTACAGGTATATCAGATGATACAGTGGATTCAACCGGGATTTCTCGGGGAGTAACAGGCACGTTTATCCGTAGAAATAGTTCCTGATAGGTGATGAATAGGCAAAACAGGATACAATAAGTCACATGGATAATGCTCACAGTCATAGAACCGGTAAGCATGAATAAAGTATAAAATATACCAACTCCCTGAATAGCGACCGTATAAGTAGAAATCCACCGGCAATCGGCACTACTCGTTTTATAGTTGTAAGGAATGTAAAAGAGCATAATACTATAAGGAATAATGCCTGTCACGATAATCAGTAAGCGGAACCACACGTTAAATTCACCGATATGCCCTATCATGTCGCCAAAGGATGTCAATTCCCTGAAATGGAGATGGACGCAAGCCAAAAACAAACTAAGCAGCAACCAGGGAGCAAAAAACAATATCCCCCTCTTGAAATTAAGCCAGCCCGGACGAATGACTTCTATCGGGTAGAGGTAGTAAATCATCAATGCAATAAGCCCTCCGTAGAGATTGGCTATCGGCAAGACATGATAGGTAAGCGGCCTGCCTGCATAACCGACAAACACGCGCAGACCAAATGAAATAACCGTTACAAAGAAAGCAATAGCCAAGTACACTCTCGATTTATTATTAGGGTGTCGGCGAATACATAATAATGTGGCACTTAATAAAAATGCACATACAGCAAAATGAAGCATTGCATTTAATAGTCCTGTTTCTATATCCATAAACTTTTCAAATAATACATAACTGCCTGTTTATGCGTTTGTTATTTAATCTATTTTTTGCAAAAATACATAGATTTTTCTTCAAAGTCGAAGAAAGATACCGCTTTCTTGCAAATTAATCTGTCCGTTCTTCTTCGGTATCTTTTTGAAAATCATTTTCCGGTTTGTCTTTCGGGTTTTCCAGAAAAAGGAATTGGTCTAAAACCATTGGCTTGAATTTACGGCTCACCGGAAATGATTCCTCGTCAATGTAAACCGCATTGCCCACAAATTTATTGACGCATTTCTTGTTGATAATGTAGGAACGGTGTATCTGGATAAATAAATCAGGCGGGAGTTTCTTTTTTACTTCCGCCATCGGGCAGGTCGCTATCAGCTTATTCTGTTTGGTGGTATGAATATAGCAATAGCTCCGGGAGGCTTCTATCCACTTGATTTCACAAAACAAAATCTTCCTGTAAATGCTTGGTATAGTGCAGGATTGGTTCACGATGATGTGAAATGTACCACTACTACGGATAAACAGAATGAATTTTAAGTGAGTCCGGCTATTTTCAGCAACGGTGGGATGAATTTCATCCCACCGTTTTAGCATCATTACAATTTTATCCCTTTTGAGGTTTCCGGAACAAGCGGTTTTGGACGGACAATGACGACACGGTCGTCCGTGGACGGCTTCTTGCCGCCATTCTCCGGCAACACCGCCTTTATATCCTGCGTTTGTTCCATATCCCCGCTGTCAGTCTGCCGGGACGGAGCAAGGCTCAGTTGTATCTTCCTCTCCAACGTTGCCACTTCGGATTTGAGTTGCTTGAGTTCCTCTTCCTTCTTCCACGTACCGCCGGCTACTTCCCGCAGCGTGGGCAAATCCTTCTCCAACTTTTCGTTCTCCGTCCTGTACTGCTCCATCAGTTTCGGAATGCGGTCAAGCGCATTGAGGAAATTCGTTGCTGCCGCCTTGTGGTCGGACATTGCCAACTGCCCGTTATTGTAGGTGTACTTGTACGCCCCCTCGATAAAGAAGCGGTTCTGTTTCACCTCCACACCCTCACGGACGGAGCTTTCCGTTTTTACAAGGATAGGGAAACCGTACAACTCACCGATAGGCAGGTATTCACCTCCCGTCGTGGCGTTCTTGGCAATCTCCTGTAGCCGTGTCCCGACGCTTTTCGCATCGGTAGCCGCTAGACCGTCCAGCCGTACCGGATTGCGGTAATACCCATCCTCGTCGGTCTGCGCCCGTGAGGTGAAGGTTTCGTAGTCCGCCGTCAGCTTGGCAATGTGTTCGTTGTTCTCATCCAATTTCTTGGTATGCGACTCCAATTTCCACGTCGAGCCGCTTTTGTCCTTGTAGAAGCTCTTGCGCTCGCTCTCCAATGCGGCGACTTTCTTTTCCAGACGAGCCTTGTCCAACAGGTCGGTATTGCCGGAAAGGATAGCCATGTACTCCGAGAAGTTCATGCCCGATTTCTCGTCCATGCTGCCCTCGTCGATGGTACGTGCGCCCATCGCCCCGCTTTTAAGCTGGGAAATAAAGGTCTGCTTGCAGTGCAACAGGTTGAACTTATAACTGTCCAGCGATTTTTCAACCGCATAGATAATCACGTCCACCTTGTTGTCGGCAAAAAACTTGGCAATCTCGTTGCCCTTTCTCACCGCCCGCCCATCCCGTTGGGAGAGGTCGGACGGTCGCCACGGTGTATCCAGATGATGAAGCGCAACCGCCCGTTTCTGCGCGTTCACGCCCGTTCCGAGCATACTCGTCGAGCCGAAAAGCACCCTTACCTTCCCCTCGTTCATGGCGTCTATCACCGCCTTGCGTGACTTTTCATTCTTGCACTCCTGAATGAAACGTATCTCGTTTGCCGGAATACCGTAGTCCTCAATCAGCTTGCGTTTAATTTCGCTGTACACGCTCCATTTTCCCGGCTGATACGTCCCCAAATCCGAGAATACGAACTGTGTGCCTTTCTGCGCGTCATACTTTTTGTAGTATTCCGCAATCTTGGCGGCGCAGTGGCTCGCCTTGTTGTCCGGGTGATCGTCGTACTTGTCCGAATCAATCATGCGCATATCGAGTGCCATCTTACGGGCGTAATCGGTGGCTATCAGCATCTTCGCCTTTTCCTCCGTTTCCGACAAGGGCAACCGTCCCAATACCGTCGCATCACCCGTTTGCGCGAACTCCATCAGTTTTTTGATGAACTCCTCCTGTACGGGTGTAGGCGGGATGTTATGCAGTATCTCGTTTTTCTCCGGTCTGTCCACACCCACATCCGCCGCCGTGCGGTAGTCGGTAATCTCATTGTAGAAAGCCGCCAGTTCCGGTACTTTGATGAAGTAACGGAACCGTTCTTTCAGCACCACTTGATTGGTAACGGAAAACTCGAAGTCCGTGGTTTTCTTGGCAAAGATTGCCGCCCACGCGTCGAAACAGTTGATGTTCTGCCGTTCCAACTCTTTCGGACGAAGATATTTGAACAGCAGGTACAGTTCTGTGAGCGAATTGCTGATAGTCGTGCCCGAAAGGAACGTAGCCCCCAAATCCTTCCCCGTGCGTTCCTGAATGGTACGCAGGGCAAACAGCATATTGAGTGCCTTTTGGCTTCCCTCACTGTTTCCCAGCCCCGCCACCCGGTCGTGGCGGGTATTGAAGGTAAGATTTTTGAACTGATGGCTCTCGTCTATGAACAGGTGGTCGATGCCCATCTGCTTGAAATCCACCACGTCGTCCGTGCGGGATTTGATGGCATGTTCCACCTTTTCCAGCTTGGCAAGCAAGTTGATTTTACGCTTCTCCAATCCTTTGAGCATCCCTCTCGATACCTCCTTGCCCTGTGCCCGCAAAACTTCCAGATTCTCTTCCACCGAATCCAGCTCCTTTTGCAGAATCTCCTGCTGCACGTCGGTCGGTTGGGGTATCTTCCCGAACTGGTCGTGCGACATGATGACACAATCCCAATCATTATTTTTGATATTGTTAAAGAACTTCACCCGGTTCTGGGGTGAAAAGTCCTTTTCCGTCGCATAGAGGATTTTTGCGTTCGGATACGCCGTGCGGTAGCACTCGGCTATCTCCGCTACATTGGCTTTCAGCCCGATAATCATCGGCTTGTGCGCCAATCCCAACCGTTTCATTTCCTGTGCCGCAAGGCTCATAATCAGCGTTTTACCCGTCCCACAGGCTAAGCACATCGCGCCTTGCCGTCCTTTCGGACGGTAGGTTTCAAT
>NZ_QTLK01000055.1:0-7104 GCF_003602705.1 Bacteroides sp. AM16-13 | reverse complement strand
AGGAGGCGGAGAAGCGCCCGATCCGGCTGCATAAATGACGTCACGGCAGTGAGGAATACACAAAATGTAAACGACAAACTTCGTAGGCTTAACTAAACATTTGGCTTTTAACTAAACTAGAAATCATCCACTAACATGAGGATTATCAACTTGATTGTGGTGCATTGCAGCGCCACGAGGGAGGATTGTACACTTTCACCGGAAGATTTGGACCGGTTACACCGGCGGCGCGGATTTAACGGAACAGGCTATCACTACTACATCCGCAAGGATGGAACAGTGCACCTTACCCGGCCCGTGGAACGCATCGGAGCACACGCCAAAGGTTTCAACGCTCACTCAATAGGTATCTGCTATGAAGGTGGTCTGGACTGCCGGGGACGCCCGGCAGATACCCGGACTCCGGCACAACGGGCTACGCTCCGGCAACTCGTTGGGCAACTACAGGAGAAATTCCCCGGCTGCCGGGTCTGCGGGCACCGGGATCTTTCGCCGGATCTCAATGGAAACGGTGAGATAGAACCGGAAGAGTGGATTAAACAGTGCCCGTGTTTTGAGGTGGCAAAGGAATTCAAGGAGTTCGGAGCATTTGCCGATAGAACTGATGAGACTGGAAGTACGGAGAAACACAGAGTAACACAACACATTAAAGAACAGAAAGGAGGTAAATGATGGCAATGAAGAAATCAGTATGGGATATGATCCTGAAGGTGGTTATCGCAGTGGCTTCGGCTTTGGCAGGCGTTTTGGGCGCTAATGCGATGAATTTGTAAGAAATACCTAGTATGTGAAAAAGCGCCTTCGGCAGACTATTTTTAACCGGCTGCCGGAGGCCTTTCAGACATGATAATTAGACTAAACCGATTTATAAAACTATTCATTTTAAAGAATGACCATTTATGAATAAATTATATCTATACAAAAACAAAATGAGACTGGGGCAGTTACCTTTCATAGGGGTAATGTTTGGCCTTCTCTTTTTTTCTGCTTCCGTGCATGGGCAATCTACGAATACAATTTCATTGGATGTGCCGCAGGTTGTCCCGGTCTCTCCCACGGTGGCTGCCATGGAAAAATATCAGTCCTATCCGGTAAGCCACTGTACGGGCATTCCGGACATAACGGTACCATTATATGAGATTGTGGCGGGTGAAGTGACAATCCCTGTTACATTGTCTTATCATTCTTCCGGTCTGAAGCCGAAAGAGCGCAGCGGTGTTGCTGGAACGGGATGGACGTTGAACCTGGAACCTTCAGTAAGCCGCCATATCAATGGTGTGGCGGACGATGAATACAGGGAAGGTTGGTTTTACGTGGCAGATGAGCAAGTTCCCTGGCAACCGGACAGACAGATGGAGTTTTATGAGAAGAAAGTGAATAACGGGACTGATATGCGTCCGGATAAATTCATTTACAAACTGCCTCACGGTGGGGGCAGCGGCTATTTTCGCACACGTCACACGCCTATGTGGACGGTTCCCCGCAACAACGACCTGGTGAAGTGGAATTATGACGACACGATGAATATTACGGACGAGAACGGCCTTCAATATTATTTTGGAGGAACCTGTGAGAAAACAGGGGATAACATCACCCGCTGGCTGTGCAGCTCCATCTGTTCCGCACGGCATCCGGAGCAGCAATTGGTGAACTTTTATTATGACTCCGGGCATCTTGTCAATCCGCGCACGTATTATAACCTGGATGAGCAGTTGATATTTAAAGATATAGATCGTCCTAACCGTGAGACGCTCCTGATAGACGGTTCCTCTTATTATCGTGTTTGTCCTCCGGATGATTATCAATCTTCGGAAGGGCTCCAAGAAGCCAGGTTGGAAAGTATCAGCCGGGATGAAGCCGGTGTGGGTTTCTCGGACCCTGTCCATTATACGGACGGCGACATAGAGGCTGCTTATGTGTCGATGGTTGAATTTCTTGATAATAGTCTGTCTGTCAGTTATAAGCGTGTTGGACGAGACGGTACTACTTCGAGTACGGTGCTTGATGAGATGGAGGTAAAGGACGGAAACGGAATGCTGGTGCGTACGATTAGATTTTATATCACTCCATACAATGACAACACTTCACTGACGAAGCTGGATTCGGTGCGTATATCTTCACCCGGAGTGGAGGACCGCGTATGGTCTTTCGATTATGGAGATGTCCGTCGCGTGCCCTCAATCTATACGACCTCCGTAGACCATTGGGGGTTCTGTAACGGTCCGGAAAACAGCGGACAAAGTAAGCTCCCGGGTGTACGGGAAGTGCTTTCGCTGGATCTTAGCGGTTTTTCGAACATGCATAGTTTTGTGGTGAATTATCCGGGTGCTAACCGCAATCCGAGTCCGGGTTATGCGAAGCTCGGGGTTTTATCCCTGATAACTGATCCGCAGGGTGTACAAACCCGCTTCAGTTATGAAGGAAACTATGGCGCTTTCCGGGATAGTCGCAAGGACGAGTCCCACCGGGATTATCTTCATCCTGTAGGCGGTTTGCGTGTTTCCTCTGTTGAAAGTTATGACCCTCATACAAACCGTCGGATCAGGAAGAGTTATAAATATGGCCTGACCATTCCGAACGTTCCGAATTATGAACCTGTCTGGGGTGGTGGCGCTATCAGGCACATAGTGACGCAGCGTGATTATCAGTCGGATGGGATTGCCATCTATAGAGATCCTGCAACCAATGCGGAATGGAAAGAGGAACTGACGATTTATGGTTCCATGCCTGTCTCCAATATTACGTTGCATGACGGTAGTGCTGTCATGTATAATGTGGTGTCAGAGCAGACCCGGGGGGATGACGGTACCCAAACCACTACCATGTACTATTATGATGTGAAACGTCATGCTTTTGAAGACCTGTTGGTATGGGACGATAGTGATCCTTCCGGTTCCGTGAAACAATTTGTAGATGAATCTATTACCGAAAAGACAGAAGCTTTGGTGCGTCGTAAACCCTACTATTCACATGAGCCTTCCGGAGATTTCATCTATGGTAAAAGCAATCAGTTGTATGGTGCTTTACTTCGCACGGAATATTACCGTGGCAGTGAACTGGTTTCAGTCGTGGAGAATAGTTACTCAGCAAAGAAGATTGAAAACCAGCAAATACAGATATTGGTACCCGAACGGCATATTGTCACAGGTTGGAAAGAGTTTGAGGAGAGTGGTTACTCCGGTAAATATTCTGTCTTTACCACTCACCGCGAAAATTTGGATATAGACACGTACCGGCAGTTGGATAAGGAAGTTACCAAGCGATATTATACCTCCGAAGGTAAGCGGCATGTTTTTTCCACCGAGAAACGGTATGCGTATGATTACGACTTTCTTGATCCCGGTTTTTCCTTAAAGCCCCGGCGGGTGGAAACCATGCGTAGCGACAGTACAGCGGTGGTGGATACCTATGACTATCTGCTCAATTATCCCGCTATTCTTTCCTACCATAAGCGTACGGAGGGAGAAAACAACCGGGAAAGCCGTATTCTTTTTAATACGGGTACTTGCCTTCCGCAGAAAGTGCAGTCGCGTACGGACAAGCAGGCGGACTTTCGGGACGAAGTGGTTTACCGCCGCTATGACGCATCCGGCAACGCTGTCGAGATAGCTGGAAAGGATGGAACTCCCGTCAGTTTCCTCTGGAGTTATAACAACTGTTTTCCCATTGCGAGAATAGAGAATGCGACAATCGATGAGGTATGCGCAGCTCTGGAGATTGAGTCGGCCGATGAATGGACATACGATAGTGTCCCGGATTCCGATGTACGGGTCAGGATCGGCTCTTTAAGAGAACTGCTTCCCGATGCACGCGTTACTACCTACGAATACGTTTCTCTGCACGGTGTGACGGCAATTACCGATCCTAACGGTGTCACCACCCGCTTCGATTATGATAATTACAGCCGACTGACCGGCAGCTATTATCTGGATGAAAACGCCCGTAAAGTAATGCTGCAGAAGTATGTTTATCATTTCGGAAAATAAAAGGAATACAGGAAAACTGGATAATTTAAAAACTGACAAAACTAGAAATTATGATACGAAAATTATTCTTATTGATGTTATTTGCGACTTGTTCGTACAGCCTGTTCGGGCAGTCTTCATTCTATCATCGCATGGAAACGGCGATAGATCTCGGGGTTTGTGATAGTACATATTATTATGAAGGAACGCTTAATACGGGAGATTACTCGAACGACTATGTGCTTCCTTCATATAAAGAACCCGACTTTTCATTTGGTAACGAGATATTCTTTAAGTTGACGCTGACACGTTCCATGGATGTCGGTATTGGGATAAACGGTCCTTCGGAAGTAGGTACTTTTGCCCATATATTGGATGTAACAGGTAAGGAAGTAGACCGCCTAAATTTGGGGTATGCAGACTTATGTATTTCTTTGCTTCCCGGCACGTATTATATTGTAGCGGAGTCTATGGACTATGGTGCGGGGAAGGTTGTTGAGGAAGGTCTTATTTACTTGTATATCTATATTGACGAGCGTGAGATAGGCGAGGATTTCTATTACCCGATGGATCTTGGCACCTTTGGCAGTGAGTTTACCGTTTCGCATACGGATAACATTACAGAATACATATCTGATTATGAACCGGGTGCCGACAACCATGACGACTATCATGACATGGTGTATTGCTTCACTCTACAGTCTCCTGTTCGTCTGAAGCTGGAGAACAGCTCGGAGTACTGTCATACCTTGTTGAAATGTTGGGAGGACGACGTGGTGGAACCGATATACGCTGCCTCGGAAAATCTGATGTATTATGATTTGGAACCGGGCATTTATTATATCCATACCTGGGCACTTGGCTGGGGATATACTTGGCAGACCGTTTCCCTCACGGGTACTCCTATTCCGGCGGGGAGCAGTTTTTCTTCTCCTATTGATATTGTAGGTGAATATTATGGCACAGCTTTTTACTACGACCATACGTTTGATACTTCTGTCTTTGTAGGCAGCAAAATGTCGTTCAAAGCGGGAAGCGAAGTTTATTATCGTGTTACTTTTACGCAACCGATAAGTTTGGATGTCTGTAACTGTGATTCGGAGGTGAACGACACCTACTTGATGGTGTACTCTTTGAATCAGGAATTGCTGTATGTCAATGATGTTGCCTGGGGCCGTGGAGCATGTGACAACGGAGAACATGCTTACCTTCAGATTCCTTATCTTTCTCCGGGCACGTACTACATTGTCGTGGATGGTTCTACAAATGGAAAAATAAATTTGTTTATAAATGGAGTGCTGTCTGGCCCTGTAGGAGACGATCCTGATACAGCTATTGATGCAGGCACATACGGCCTTCTGTTTACAGACACACGGGACACGTCTCTTTATGGCGACCGCACCAGCGGTTTTATATCCGGCTGTACTCCTTTTAATGATGTGTTTTACAAATTCACATTGACCTCTCCGATGGATTTGCGGGTCAGCCATTGCGGTTCTGTATTGTCTGAAACGCATCTTGGTCTGCTTGATTCCACTCGTTCCATGCTTTATTCAAGCGCCGACTCTTGCGAAATAAAAGTGGACAGCCTTCCTGCCGGCACATATTATATTGTTTCCGAGGGAAATAGTGCGAATGGCTTTATTACTACTAATCTTGAGACACTTGTGTCTCAAGATTCGCTGTCTCCTACATCTACCCAACCGTATGTACTTTCGTACGTTCCGACAGTTGCTACGGATGATGTCCTTTCTTTAGCGGATGATGAAGTCCGCCATGAAATTCAGTATTACGATCATTTCGGTAACCCTACGGTCAAGGTTCAGCACGGCTTTTCCCCATTGGGGCATGACCTGATCACATTGCAGGACTACGATGCCCTGAACCGGGCCAGCAAACTCTGGCTTCCTGTGGCGTATGGTAGCAGTGACGGATCTTATGTGAATCCCGGCAAATTGTCGCAAACTGCCCGTTCCTTTTCTCTTTACGGCATGGATTCACATCCCTACAGCCTTACTGTGTATGACGGCTCCGCATTGAACGAGGTGGTGGAGGAATATGGTCCTGGCAAGAACTGGCATACTACGGGACATTCCGTAAAGAATGACCGCATGACGAACGTTTTAGCATCCGTCCGTCTTTATGGTGTGGGTGAAAATTTCTCGCTTACAATGTCCGGCCTTTATTCTCCGTGTACGCTGGATGCTGTCCGCACTACCGATGAGGACGGAAATGTAACTTACGAGTTCAGGGACAAAACCGGTCGAACGCTTCTGACCCGGCAGATGAACGGTGACGAAGCTCATGATACCTATACGGTATATGATAATTACGGTAATGTCCGCTTCGTACTTCCTCCGCTGGCTGCGGATAGTTTGACGGCAATACAGTCATACGCTGAAAGCCATCCTGTTTTGCAGAAGTATGCTTACATCTATCATTACGACAAGTATAATCGTTGTATCTATAAGAAACTCCCCGGTTGTGCCCCTGTTTACACGATTTATGACGCTGCCGACCGCCCGATTTTTACTCAAGACGGTGAACAGCGCGAGCGAAACGAGTGGTCTTTCAGCATTCCCGACAGGTTTGGTCGTGTTGTATTGAGCGGCATTTGCAAGAATCAACCGGCTTATGGTGGGGAGTCCACCCCTCTCGACACTGTTATTGTAAAAGCCGTTTGGGCGAATGAGGAGAATCCGTTGAAAGGTTACCGTTTGGAAGGTATAACCTTAAGTTCCCCGACTGTCTTGTCGGTCAGCTATTACGATTCCTACGACTTCCTTGGTAAAAACGGTATTCCCGATGACGCAACGACAGCTTACTGCGAAACAGCCGGTTATGGCAAACGTTATGGAGATGATTGCAAAGGGCAGCAGACCGGAATCTTGACCGCCCGTTTTACAGACAGGGAATATACAGGCTTCATTTACTCGGCATTGTACTATGACGACCGCTACCGCGTTATCCAGCGTAAGGGCAATAACGGGCAGCACGGTACTGAATCCGTTTATACGGCTTACAACTTCGAGGGCAGCCCAACGAAAGAGAAGCATGTGCACAGCGCTCCCGGACAGGCACCTGTAACCGAGGTTCATACTTATACCTACGACCTTGCGAACCGCCTGTTGAAGAGCGT
>NZ_QTLK01000054.1:0-8663 GCF_003602705.1 Bacteroides sp. AM16-13 | reverse complement strand
GGACGTTTAGACGCAAGAAGGACGCTGAAGAGCTTAGTTGCGGATTTGAGGTTTAATTAAAAGAATAAACCTACCAATAAATCTATCAACTTGATTCCCACAAAAGGAACAATCACACCACCCAAACCATAGATCAACAGATTACGGCGAAGTAAAGCACTCGCACCTATCGGTTTGTATTGCACTCCACGCAAAGCCAGCGGAATCAGAATCGGAATAATAATCGCATTAAAAATAACCGCTGAAAGAATGGCGCTTTCAGGACTATGCAGATGCATGATATTCAGAGCTGCCAATTCGGGAATAGCAATCATAAACAAGGCAGGAACAATTGCGAAATATTTGGCCACATCATTGGCAATAGAGAAAGTGGTCAGCGTACCGCGTGTCATCAGCAATTGTTTACCGATTTCCACAATCTCGATCAGTTTCGTCGGATCGTTATCCAGATCGACCATATTACCGGCTTCCTTCGCCGCCTGTGTACCACTATTCATGGCTACACCTACATTGGCTTGTGCCAGAGCAGGAGCATCGTTCGTTCCGTCTCCCATCATTGCAACCAATTTACCAGCCTGCTGTTCCTTCTTGATATATTCCATCTTATCTTCCGGTTTAGCTTCAGCGATAAAATCATCCACACCGGCTTTTTCGGCAATATATTTTGCAGTTAATGGGTTATCTCCTGTCACCATGACCGTCTTCACTCCCATCTTACGCAGACGTTCGAAACGTTCCTGAATACCCGGTTTGATAATATCCTGCAACTCAATGACACCGGTCACTTTCTTGTTTACACATACTACCAATGGCGTACCACCATTGCTGGAGATAGAAGAGATAATCTCTTCCACTTCTTTTGGGAATTCATTTCCTTCACCTTCCACCATCTTACGGATAGCGTCGAAAGCACCTTTACGAATTTGCGTTCCATCTGCCAGGTCTACTCCCGAACATTTGGTTTCAGCCGTAAACTTAATCATTCGTGCTCCCGTTGTATTCAGGTTACGCATACGGATGCCCGACTCGCGTCCCAGTTCTACGATAGACTTACCTTCCGGCGTTTCATCGGACAAGGAAGACAACAGACAAGTCTCTACAAAATCGTGCAAATTGACACCCGGAGCCGTATGGAAATGAGTTGCTTTACGGTTACCGATGGTGATAGTACCCGTTTTATCCAGCAACAACGTATCAATATCACCGGCAGTCTCTACTGCTTTACCGGATTTAGTAATCACGTTGGCACGGAGCGCGCGGTCCATACCGGCAATACCGATGGCAGAGAGAAGTCCACCGATAGTTGTCGGAATCAGACACACAAACAAAGAAATAAGCGAAGCAATGGTGATGACCGTATGACTATAGTCGGCAAACGGTTTCAAGGTAACACACACTATGACGAAAACAAGCGTAAAACCTGCCAGCAGAATAGTCAACGCAATCTCGTTCGGGGTTTTCTGACGGGAAGCACCTTCCACCAATGCAATCATCTTATCAAGGAAACTTTCTCCCGGTTGAGTAGTCACCAGTACCTTTATATGATCGGACAATACCTTCGTGCCACCCGTTACGGAACTCTTGTCGCCACCTGCCTCACGGATCACCGGAGCAGACTCGCCAGTGATAGCACTTTCATCAATAGAAGCCAGCCCTTCAATAATCTCTCCATCGGAAGGAATTACGTCTCCGGCCTCACAAACAAACACATCTCCTTTCTTCAACTGTGAAGAACTGACGGTAACAATTTTATTGCCTTCCACTTTCTTTGCCGGTGTCTCTTCACGAGTCTTACGCAAGCTGTCGGCCTGTGCTTTACCACGTGCTTCGGCAATAGCTTCGGCAAAATTGGCAAACAACAAGGTTACAAACAGAATGATAAACACGGCAATGTTGTAAGCAAACGAACCTTGTGAAGAGTTTACAATGGAGTAGAGCGTTACAAGCAGCATGACTACTGTAGCCACTTCTACTGTAAACATAATCGGGTTCTTTATCATCATCCGTGGGTTCAGTTTCACGAATGACTGTTTCAAACTTTCTATAACTTGCTCCTTTGGAAACAAAGAAGCTGATTTATTATCTTTCATATCTTCTCTAATTCAGTATTACAAACTTAAATGTTCAGCAATTGTGCTCAATGCATGTACCGGGAAGAATGACAGCGCAGCAATAATGAAGATAACCACAAATGTCATGACTCCGAAAGTCAAAGTATCGGTCTTCAATGTGCCGGCACTTTCCGGAATGAATTTCTTCTGTGCCAGTAATCCGGCAATGGCAACCTGCCCGATGATAGGAATAAAACGGCTCAAAATCAGAACAATACCACACGTATAATTCCAGAAATAAGTATTATCTCCCAAACCTTCAAAACCGGAACCGTTATTGGCGGCACAAGAAGTGTACTCGTAAAGTTGCTCACTTAAACCGTGGAATCCCAAGTTGTTCAACCATCCACCTTCACTTTCCACAAAATCAGGGTGGTGCACATAAATATAACTTGAGAGTGCTGTAAATACCAAAATGACAAACGGATGAAGCAGAGCTACAATCGTAGCGATTTTCATTTCGCGGGCTTCCACTTTCTTGCCGAGGAATTCCGGCGTACGCCCTACCATCAAACCGCTGATAAACACTGCAATGATTATAAATGTATAGTAATTCATCCATCCTACACCTACACCGCCAAACCAAGTGTTAATCTGCATATTCAGCATCTCCATCATTCCGGACAGCGGCATAGTAGAATCATGCATACCATTCACAGAACCATTAGAGGTTACAGTAGTTACAATACTCCATAATGCCGTTGCTCCGGCTCCCAAACGGACCTCTTTACCCTCCATCGCACCATTATCCTGCGCAATTCCCAGTTCATCAATGCGTGGATTACCGCCCATTTCCTGACTGACATTAATACATACGCCTACCAGAAAAGCGAAAAGCATTACTCCGAATATACTGTAAGCCAACTTCTTTCTGCGGGTATAAAATCCCAGCGCAAGTACCATTGCCATCGGGATAATCAGGATAGACCAACATTCTACCATATTAGTAAGATATGTCGGATTCTCCAACGGATGAGAAGAGTTTACACCAAAATAACCACCACCATTTGTACCCAATTGTTTGATAGGAACAATCGCAGCCGTAGGACCTTGAGAAACCATTTGTTCCTGGCCTTCCATCGTAGTTACCTTCATCTTACCGTCAAATCCCATCGGAGTTCCCTGGAGAATCAGGATAAAACCTACAATCAGAGAAAGAGGCAATAAAATACGTGTACAGCTTATTACCAGAAATTGCCAGAAGTTACCAATCGTTTTGGTTGTTTTTGCAGCAATACTCTTCATAATACCTGCCATAGCAGCCATACCTGTTGCTGCGGTAATAAACTGGAAAAGCATGATGACGAACAGTTGAGTAAAATAAGTCAGTCCGCTTTCACCGCTATAGTGCTGCAAGTTACAGTTCACCATAAAACTGATACAGGTATTGAATGCCTGATCCGGAGTCTGCGGTCCGTTGCCGTCCGGATTTAAGGGCAACCATCCTTGTGAAACCAAGAGTACCATTCCCCAGAAAAACCAGAAAGCATTCAAAATCAACAATGCTTTCAGGAATTGTTTCCAGTTCATTTCTTCATTGGGGTCGATTCCACAAACTTTATAAATGACTCTTTCGATAGGAGCCATAAAATCAGACCAAGTCTTTTCTCCTCTGTAGACCTTGGCAATGTATTTTCCCAGTGGATAAGCCAGAATCACCATCAAGGCTATCTGAACAACCACGCCTAAAATTTCTGTATTCATATACTTTTTACCTTAAACTGTGTGTGTTACTTTAAAACTTTTCGGGTTTGACGAGCACGTACATCAAATAACCGAAGATCGCAATACCTAATACGAATAATGCTGTGTACATAATCAATTCTCCTTTTTCTTTAAATATTCTCAAACCAGTCTACACATTTCCAAAATAGCCAGAAACAAGCGAAACCGCTTAACAGGCAGAAAATAAATGATAGTGTTATTCCCATGTTTTTACCTTTTAAATGATTACTATTAATTTTCACTTGCCACTCTTTATGCCAAATGCGTGCCATAAAAAACAGAAAATAGATAATGTATTAATATTCAAATAGATACACATCATTAGATACTTTCTATCCATCCAACCTACCCTTCCATTTTGAAAAAAGAATTCTATTTTGAAAAGCTTTATACTTTTCCGGAATTTCAGAAGAGAAAAAATAAGCAAATTATCACTTTGAAAGGGGGATTTTCATTTTGAAAAGGTAAGAGAAGGAAATATAATACTTATAAAACACTGATAATAAGAGATTAGCAACTAATACAAGTCTATTGGTATATGCTTTGCAAAGAGACAGACATGAAACTTTATATTATTGCAAACAGATTACCTGTCAAAGTAGCCGGCACAAACGGCAAATTCGCATTTTCGCGTAGCGAAGGCGGGCTGGCAACAGGTTTGGATTCTCTTCAGACTTCTTATGAGAAGCACTGGATAGGTTGGCCCGGAATATGTACCAATGAAGAAAAGGACCAACAGGAGATTAACGAGAAACTACAGGAAATGAATTTTCATCCGGTCTTCTTGTCGGAAAAGCAAATTGAAAATTACTACGAAGGATACAGTAACAGTACTATCTGGCCTTTGTGTCATTACTTTTATGCTTATACCTTATATAAGAACTGCTTTTGGCAAGCCTATCAACAAGTCAACCGTCTTTTCTGTGAGGAGATTTGCCAGCTGATACGTCCCGGTGACAAAGTATGGATACAGGATTATCAACTGATGCTACTTCCAGGAATGTTGAGGAAAATATATCCGGAACTCTATATCGGTTATTTCCATCATATCCCGTTCCCCTCCTACGAACTTTTTCGTATTCTGCCAGAGCGTGCCGAGATACTGAAAGGCTTATTGGGAGCCGACTTCATTGCTTTCCATACCCACGACTATATGCGTCACTTCATCAGTGCCGTAGAACGTGTATTACACCTCGACTTTAAACTGGATGAAGTGCAGATCAACAACCGAGTGACCAGAGTAGAGGCATTACCGATGGGAATCAACTATGAATCTTATCATAAGGCTTCGGAAAATAAAGAAGTACACCAAGCTATTGAACGTACCCGGAAACTTTTCGGCGAGCATAAACTCATCCTGTCAGTAGACAGACTGGACTATAGTAAAGGAATACTGCATCGTCTGCATGGCTTCGCCACCTTCCTCGAACATCATTCCGAATATCATGGCAAGGTCACATTAGCGATGGTCATCGTTCCTTCACGTGACCATGTAGGCAGCTATGCGGAACTAAAAACAAAGATCGACGAAGAAATCGGCTCTATCAACGGACGCTACTCCACAATGAACTGGACTCCCGTCTGTTATTTCTACCACGGCTTCTCGCTGGAAGAACTGACCGCCATGTATTATGTAGCCGATATAGCCCTCGTCACTCCACTTCGGGATGGCATGAACCTGGTGGCTAAAGAATACGTAGCTACCAAGTGCGACAATCCGGGCGTACTTATCCTTAGCGAAATGGCAGGTGCCGCTGTAGAACTGACGGACGCTATCCAAATCAATCCGAACGATACGGAACAAATAGAGAATGCGATTTGCCAGGCACTTGAAATGCCGGAAGAGGAGCAAAAGCAGCGCTTGCAACGTATGCAAAGTATTCTGTCTGTACAGACAGTCAACAAATGGGCAGCCGACTTTGTCAATGAACTGAACATGACGTGCATGAAAAACGATCTGTTACGAAAAAAACGCATCGTAGCTGCTACCATCGCACAAATCAAGTTAAAGTATAACCAGGCAAAACAACGCCTTGTTCTGCTGGATTACGATGGTACGCTGGCAGCTCTCAAATCACGTCCCGAAGATGCCCAACCTACACCAGAACTTATTTCTATTCTACAACAATTGGCTAGCGATCCCGCCAATCATATTGTAATCAATAGCGGGCGGGATCATTTTACATTAGAAAAATGGCTCGGTTCCCTTCCTTTTTCTATGGCTGCCGAACATGGAGCTTTCTACAAAGAAAACGGAGTTTGGCATAAAAATATAAAGAAGATAGAATGGGGAGCAGGTATTCTTTCTATCCTACAACTGTTTGTAGACCGAACTCCCCACTCACATCTGGAAGTAAAAGAAACAACCCTGGCATGGCATTATCGTGAAAGTGACGCATGGCTCGGCACATTAAGAGCCCAACAACTTGTCAATGCACTGATCTCAATCTGCACCCGGCAGAAACTACAAATTCTGCAAGGGAATAAAGTGATCGAAATCAAATCGCCGGATTGCAATAAAGGCTCGGAGGTGGGACGTCTATTAGCCAACAGACATTACGATTTCGTAATAGCGATGGGAGACGATACAACAGATGAAGATATGTTTCAGGCATTACCCAAAAACGCTATTAGCATTAAAATAGGTAGCGTATCCGAAGCCGCCAACTATCATCTGTCTGCTCAATCCGACGTACTTCCATTCTTACAATCTTTACTAGGCAAACAAAAAACTGCCACAAAAGAAGGAAGTATTAAGAATCGCCTGACTTTCGCTTTCGACTTTCTCAAAGATCTATTAAAAACTCAATAAAAAGCAATCAATATGAATAATTTAAATTATGGAGTGATAGGTAACTGCCGTACAGCAGCCCTCATTTCGCAGAACGGAAATATCGAATGGCTCTGTTTTCCCGATTTCGATTCTCCTTCTATTTTTGCCAGTCTGCTCGACCGGGAGAAAGGGGGAGCTTTTGGATTCGAAGTTGCCGGAGACTATCGCATCACACAAAGTTATGTTCCGCACACCAATATCCTTTCTACCCAGTTCTCCTCTGATGAAGGAGAATTCGTAGTGCTCGACTATATGCCCTGCTATCGTTCACAAGACGAAACAGGGCATTATTTACCTGCCGAATTATACCGCTACATACATTGGATAAAAGGGAAACCGCGTTTCAAGATCAACTATCATCCGGCCCCGAACTATGCGCAGGGACAAGTGATCCTTAATATCACTCCACAGTATATCGAATCCTACTGCTCCTTCGACAACAAGGACAGACAATATTTATATGCTTCCCTGTCTCTTCAAGACATCAAAGAGAAAAAAGAAATCATTCTTGAGAAAGACGAATTTCTCTTGCTTTCCTATAATGAGAAAGTAATTCCAATTGACATAGAAAGGGAAAAAATAGAATATTGCCGTACGCTAGTATATTGGCTGAACTGGACAGACAGAAGTAAGAAATACATTCTATATAATGACGTAATCGAACGAAGTTTGTTGGTTCTGAAACTAATGTCCTATCACAACGGAGCCGTATTAGCAGCACTAACCACAAGTCTTCCGGAAGCTGTAGGAGAAGTCCGCAACTGGGATTATCGTTTTTGCTGGCTCCGGGATGCTTCTATGTCCATCGAAACCATGTTCCAGATCGGACACACTGGTGCAGCTAAACGTTTTATGAAATTTATCCAATCTACATTCGTTTCCAAACATGATTATCAAATTATGTATGGCATCCGGGGCGAGCACCAACTAACTGAAGTGATACTCGACCATTTATCCGGCTACAAACACTCCAAACCTGTACGAATAGGCAATGATGCGTACCACCAGAAACAAAACGACTCTTTTGGTTACCTGATGGACTTGATTTACCAATATTATCGTCTCATGCCCGGTACATTGGACGAAATTGAAGATATGTGGGAGATGGTAAAGAGCATTTTAGCAACCGTAGTAGAAAACTGGAAAAAACCAGATAAAGGGATTTGGGAAATTAGAGGGGAGGGACAACACTTTGTTTCTTCTAAAGTTATGTGCTGGGTAGCCCTAGATCGCGGAGCGAAAATTGCTCAAATGCTTAATAAATACAATTATAGCGAACGTTGGCAACTGGAAGCTGAAAAAATAAAGAAAGACGTAATGAAATACGGCTGGAATAAAGAACTTCAAAGTTTCACACAAACGTACGACAACCAAGCAATGGATTCTTCATTACTATTGATGGAACCTTATGGGTTTATAGAAGCTGATGATATACGCTATCATCAAACAGTGGAAGCTGTCAGGAAAGCTCTTTTTCATAAAGGACTTATGTATCGCTACAACAGCAAAGATGATTTCGGGTTGCCTACTTCTGCTTTTACGATTTGTACATTCTGGCTTATACGAGCACTGTTTGTCACCGGACATAAAGAAGAAGCGCGTTGTCTGTTTGACGAGGTTCTGAAATATTCCAATCACCTCGGATTGTTCAGTGAGGATATTGATTTCGAAACCAAAGAACAGTTGGGAAATTTCCCACAGGCATATTCACATTTGGCATTAGTGAATACTGCTATCCTATTTGCGGAAGAAGAGAAGAGATTATCTTTTATTCGTCCTTAAAAACAGCCCCTCTTGATTCATTGTTGGATCTTTTTGCAAAGTACCAAACTCTATTGAACAAACTACTATGAGATTTGATCTGCTAAAAAGGGCGGTATAAATACCAAAGTAATAAAAAACAGAAAGCCTCGCCCGTCAATAGACAAGCGAGGCTTCTTTAAAACGGCGGCTACCTACTCTCCCACTGTTACGCAGTACCATCGGCGTGACGA
>NZ_QTLK01000053.1:566-8671 GCF_003602705.1 Bacteroides sp. AM16-13 | reverse complement strand
AGACTATATCCGGTAGCAACATATTCTACTTTAACTTTTGTAACCGGACAATCTACAGAACCACTGCCCCAACAATTAGTAGGCACATCTTGCTCATCAGCTGCCAAAGCTTCAATATTATCTAATAATAATGTATTTACTCGAGGTTCTTTTAATGAGTAATTTACAGAAAGAACCGCCATCATCAAAATAGAAAAGAATAATAGTTTCTTCATATATACTATAGTTTTATCGATTAATTAATGAAAACGAAAGTAAGCAATTGGATTGCAACTGCCAATAAATTAATCTATCCATTTCTATCTAACCGAATCTATCCGCTATATACACTATCATAGAGATAAGGCTTTCATTCAAAAAATGCCTATTTCATCGGAAATTATAGTTTTTATTTGTTCCTTCTCTTTTCCAAGTAGTATTTTTCCTAAAAACAGAATGTTATTCTTTTCTATTACATACAATTATTATTCCGATCTATCTTATTTAATCTTTTAATTTTTCTCTTATATTGATATGCACCTATATTATATAACATCTTATTACGATACCATTCCTTACAAGCACCATATTGATTATTTTTCCAATAATATGTTCCAAACAGAGCCATCATCGAAATAAAAATACTACGCTCAAGATGGCTTCAACTCCTGTAAGAGTTATCACATCTACCATATTCTTTTTTGTCATTCGTATCAATTTCAACTTTTTTCATGCTTAAATCCTATCTATAGTGATTATAGCTTCACCCTTCACTTCTCCCTATTCATCGGGGATAGGTGGTGAAGGGGATTCCTTCACCACCTCTTCACCAGTTTCTTCTTATAGCTAATCCGATTTTCATTATAGCTAATCTAAATATCATTATAGCTAATTCAATTATGCTCATAGCATCTTGTTTTTTCTTCCTAAGGTTTGAAACAAACATCGGGATGTTTGTGAAAAAGACGCTAGATGATTGAAACAAACTTTTAGACTTTTGTAAAGCACCGCTTTAAGCAGGTTAAAGCTATGCTTTGCAACTCCTAAAGCACAGCTTTAGATTTTACAAAACAACACTTATCCGTAAAGGATGGGTGAAAGGTGGCCCTTCACCCGCTATCCCTCATGAATAAGGAGTTGTGAAGGGTGAAGGCTATATCGGTTTTTATCAATTTATGTTTCATTTTTCATTTGATTTTCTTCATAATTCTATCCCAACGATTTTTCTGATAAGGAAAATTAAAAACCAGCATATCATTTCTCTTAAAATTTCCCCATCCGGGCATCCGATGAATAGTGAAATCTTCATACGCTTTCTTTCAGCTGAATTAGTTTACGATAAGCCATAAGCCCCAACACGCATTTCACACGTTCATCATCCTCATTCAACAACCCTCCACAGGGATAAACTTCTTTCTTCATCTTCTCCCGCAAATAATCCGCCCATAAACACAACAGATTCCAATGCGCATCAGCATAACCGAAATCCTGTTCTGCTTCTACAATAGCAGTTATCATTATTAACATGTCAGCAGCCATCTCCACTGCATAATCATCAACTTTCACCTGACGATTAGCAATTGGGTAGATTCCTATATCATAAGGAGGATAACTTTTCCTCCAATAATCATTCTCGCAATATTCAAAAACCGGCTCCAAAAGGCCTTTCATCCAATCCATACGATTAAGAGACAATAAAATCGGAAAGTTACTATAAGATTCTCTCACATTGGCCAAAGTATCTCCAAAACAAAACAAATCACCACTTTGAGACATTACAAAACGATGCTCCGATATAAATTTTCGATAATCTAAAATCATCTGGCGTGCAAACGATGGGATTCTCGTTTGAAAAGCTCGCCTGTTCAATTGCCCATCCAACCTGTCACATTCCCTCATTAATTTCTTATAATTGTCACCGATAAACAACAAAGCATCCTTCAATTCTTTTTTTCCATCCTTATTCCAATAAGGATGTAGAATTTCCCCCTCATATTGCAAACCCTTCCCTTCATTAAAGCCAAAAAGTAATACACCCTGATCTTTCTTGTTTTTCCCCAGTTTCTGCGAAAGCAGCACATGCCCTTCATTATATGAATAAGCCGTTTCTTCAGCAGCTATCCCCATATACAAGCTATCAGACTTGACAATACACCAATCCTGTTCAGACAGGCTTTCTACTCTATTTTTCCCAAACATCCATTCTGTATCTATATCAAATAAAATTTCTACATCATGAATTTCTGATTTACCAGAATGAATTTGATAAGAAATAAAACCTACCGGACATCCCATTAAACATTGTTCTAGTAACAAAGAAGGAGAAACAAAATCAAGGTATAACTCAACATCTCCACATTGATAAATGTAATGAGTTTGCGTCGCTTGTACATTCATTTGTTTCAATATTGCCACATCCACATCGTTATAGGTTTTATTTTCCATGTACAATCCAAAATCCAACAGAGCATTTTCTTTCGTATTCCACCCATGTGCGGCTATCACATTATCGCCATTATGTAACTTTGCAACTACTTCATCGGAGAGTTGTTTACATTCAATTCTATTGCTAAAATAATCTACCTGATAAATAGGTTCTCCATTACAATAGATTTCTGCATGGTCATCACATTTAGAACAAACATATAATTTATATCCTTCCAATTTCTTTTTATCATTTATGTTAAAATGTCTGCGAATATAAATATCGGCTACGGTCCATGTTGAGTGAATAGGATAAGGACGATTCTCTGCTCCCCAAGCTCCTAACCCGTTATACCACTCCTTATCATCATATTCTTTCCGCATCCAATCATCCTTTGGATGCAAATAAGAGTATCTAGCAGGCCACCCACAATTAATTGTAGAAAGAGGTACTAGTGGAAAAGGACGCAACGAATCACCTCCCATAAAACGATAAGATTTACCATCTACTTTTAAAATTCCGATCATCGGAAACTCCTTATTTCTTGATAGCTTCGGATATTTTGTATGCAATGTATTTCCAACAGTTTGGATAGAAAAATCCGGTACCAATGCCATTAATGAATGATTGGACGCAATACATATAGGAATAACTTCATTCTCCTCTTTATCATTGCAACATGCATGTAAAGAAAAGATCATCCATGAAAATATTATTCTTATCCCCCACCCGATTTTGTTATTTATTTGCATATTTGCCTCCCGTTTTCATAAACAAAAATTCTTTCTTCCACCCCGCGAGTATGATTTCGCAATAATAAAAGTGTATTTTTAGGAACACCCGAATAAACCAATGAATCAGAAAGAGCTTGTTTCTTTCCCATTGATTTCCACTCCTTATCACAATAAAATAACTCGAATGTATCTCCAGGACGAATATAGTTATCTCTATTACGTGGTGTATAAACTATTCTATCTACCCGTACTTTCCTTCCCATATCTAACCCGCTCCAACCACCAGACGGTCTGGAATAGTTGAAAGAAGTCTTAGTTTTGCCATCAAAAACATTGTAATAATTCAGTCCTTTATCGGTATCTTCCAAAGGAGTTCCTATAATGCTTCCCCTCAAAGCAGAAGTGTCATTACATTCATAAAATTCAACTTCAGCCACGTTACAATACGTATTCTTGGCTCCAAAATATCTAAAATAACGATACTTCTTATCTGACCAACTCCGCACAACCGTTTTCAAACGACCGGGCACTTTTTGCACCATAAACAAAGTATCCTTCTCTGAAAAATCAGGCTGATTACTCCCTTCGAACACTCCTCCCAACATCCTTCTTCTAAGATGAATTTCTCCTTTAAAAATATTGTACTTAGAATACAATACTACATCTTGAGTTTCTTCATGTTTTGAATAAAAATGAAGTTCATTGGTATGCGGATCTACATAAAAAGGATCCGTTACAAGATGGAGCGCTCCTTCCTCATAAGTTGCTATCCGCATAATCATTCCTTTTTTTATATTCCTGAATATCATGTTGTTGACATCATATTCCGTCCAAGCAACTGGAACCCATTCATCCCGTTTACTTGCACACAAATAAGCAATCTTCCCGTTACATTTTTCTCTATATATTTTTGATGAAGGTATTTTAAATTCTTTTTTATAATAATAGGCATATCCACGAGTAACATCTACAAACTTTGGTAAACGCCAAAATGGATATAGTTCTTCTTCATACTTTCTCATTTCTTCATACATTTTTCTATTGACGCTAAAAGTATTCCTATATACCTTGGCCGTATTCTCCTCTTTATACCACATATTTTCACATTGTCGTTCAAAGGCTTTTGGAAAATCAGCAGCAAAAGCTTCTTGATTCTTATCCCATGCAACTAGCCAAAAATGTCCGGCATTCACGCCACTACGCATAGGTACAAAGTCAACACCACAGGGTATCCCTAAGGATCGGAACAAATAGATACCAAAATCCGTTGCCTCTCTGCAACTTCCAGATATATATTGTACATATCTAGGACCAATATGTCCCATAAGCGCAGGTGATGTAGAAGTAAAATAATGTTCTTTATCCAATAATCTGTCTCTCAAATATTTTGCAGCAACAATAGGGTCTTCTTTATCCAAAACATCAGACATCCTTAATGAATCCAGCAATGAATTATATTTTTCATAATACATTTCACGCCAATATTCGAGTGTTTCATCCTCAATGCGATATGGCAATATGTACTCACAAAAAGTTTCAAAAGAAACATTTTTGCCCCATGGTTGTTCTCGCCAAACTTTAAATGCCCATTCAATATTGTTACATAAATATGCGGAGTCCACTTCTCTTATATCATGTTTCTTTTCAGGTTCTCCTAACGGACCATATACTTTCTTGACTGAATCCGCAACCTGTTTCGCTGTCTGTCCTCTACTCTTTTTCAGCCATGCATAATAAGACTTATAGTTTTCTAACTGCTTGCTTGTTGAATAAGAGTAAAAAGGCATATTTTCAATTAGAAAACAAGCAGCTTTGTATTTTAGGCTATCAGCAGGATTCTTTTGATAATGACGGAGTACTTTTTCCAATTCTTTCCTGTTGTTTTTAGCAGATTGCAAAGCAGCTCCGAGAGGAGTTATCATTTCTTCTCTGAATGTAATCCTATCTATTATTTGCCATCCTAGCCAAATAAACAGCACCAAGACTATAAATTGAATATATCCCAAATACTTCATCAAACCTTTTCTTAATTATTCATTTTGCATTTCCACTAATTTTCAAATGGAACGGAGAGCCTTCTGCATTACAATACACGGTTATCGTTTTATCGAAATGCCCAGAATGTTCAGCTTGATATTCCACCTTCACTTTCAAATTTCCACCTGGTTGAACAGGTTCTTTAGAATATTCCACTGTAGTACACCCACATGGAGTATAAATTTCTTCTACAACAAACGGATTATCACCTGAATTAGTAAATGAAAACTCTACAAATTGCTTTTTTCCCCAATTAAAAGTTCCTATATTGAACTGATATGTAGATAAAACAACTGTTGTTGGAGTTCTACTATCAATCTCCTTCAACAGAGATTTTTTCCCTGTAATAATATTCAAATAAAGTTCTTTTATCTTAGGATTATGAATAGGATTGCCAATAGCAACTACCCTATTATTCTTATCCAACAAAAATGTTTGAAAGATCGTTTCTATAGGAAAATGATTCAACTTATTGATACTATCATGCTCATCAATACATACAGGATAATCAAAGCCTTCTTTCGTTAGTAAATACTCAATATTTTTCCTGCTCATAGGATGAATAAAAAAAAGAACATTACATGAAGGACAAGTATCTTTTAGCAATTCAATAAAAGGTTTCCATGCACTAAAACTTAAGTGACACCGCATACAACCGATTGAATCGACATATGTTAATATTTTGTAGTCACAATCTCTTTCATAATACCCCATAATTGTATCTCTAGCAAATTTCGTAAAAATAGGAACACTAGGAAAATCTATTTCCTTATAAGTCCATTCTTCAACTAACCTCTTTATTTTTTTTTCATCATGCTCATAACATGAAAACAAAGAAAAACATATAACAAAAGAAATCAGAGGGATAACAATCATTCTATACATATGTTTATCTATTTTATTTTAAATCTTATTAATTCAGGATCAGGCATATTAGAGAAAGCATACAACATCTCATCTTTATTATCCACACTAATCAGTGTAACTGGCACATTCAGTTCATACTTTTTTATGGCTTCTCCATTCCAATCAAAAACATAAATTATTGTTCCTGCAAGTGTTTCTAAACCATTTTCTTTAAAATTTTTGCCTGAATAAAGTCCATATACATATTTAGGAGAAATACACAAACTTATAAATGTACTATTATTGGAAGATGAAATTGGGGCAGCTCGCATGTCCCCTTCAACTTGAGTTTTATAAATAGGGTAGTTCATTTCATATTTCTTTATTAAAGAAATATCAGTATTATTTATTTTATAAAAATGAATAATTTCAGAAGTATTTACTGCATAAACAAATTTATCCATAAATGGATTTAAACGGATAATACCTTGATAAGCCATACCACGCAACCTGTTTGCTATTTGTTTCTCATCTCCATCTTTATATGGATATTCCATAAAATGCTCTTCTTCTATTAGTCCAGTACCCCAAAGTCTGAACATACAGTCTTCGTAAAATCCCAAAGATACAAAAGTATTAAATGCTGTAGGAAACACTTTAATAGTCCCAGGAATAGTATCTTTAGTTAAAACTGAAAAGTTCGAAATTCGATTTTTCACATCTGATATGTTCATAACATTCAAAGTCTTTTTATATAAATCATAAACACTTATGGAGCTCTTACCAAATAACTGTATATCAAAAGGCATTAAGAATTCATTAACACCTTGCCCTTTCTTTCCGAAATCATATATTGAATCTAGATCATTCAAATCGACCAAATGAAATAAACCATCTTCAGACTTCTCATCGAAAACAATAATTGCTGAATCACAATATATCATATCCATTGGAGTTCCCCAAATATAACCGTTTGATGGTATCTTTTCATATTCCAAGAATATCCTATTCGTAAACAAATCGTCTATTTGACAGTCTGTTTTAACATTTTTACATGCACAAAAGAAAATCAACACAAAAACATATTTCAATTTCATAATATACTAAATTCATAATAGTTTATAGAATATTTTTATAAAGCTATATTTTAATCGGCTTTATTTATGCATAACAAATCTAGAAGTTGTCAATACACTTCAATTGGGGCTGACTAAAAAGATTTTTTCACAATTACCCCTTCTCCAGATACCTGTAGAGGAGGTAAAAATCAAGTTTTCGACCTTTTTTATTCAGCCCCAATCCCAAGAGGATATTAAAAACCAACAGTTATAGCAATAATATACAGAATTATACTGATGAAAGTATAGTTTCAAACTCTAAGTAAATGTTAACAAGCATATTTTCCATGCACTTTCATCACCTTCATTAGAATTTATTGGTATAGTTTATAGCCCCTTATAGCTAGCCCATCACTATATATCACACAAATACCTGATGTAACTACACAAAAGTCAAAATCCACTTCCGCATTATTAGCTAACGCATCAACATTACAAAGTAACAAGGCAGAAGAGCTTTTAGTATTCCAATTATATATACTAAATGTAGATATAAACAAACAAATTATACCTACTACAACATATAAACTTTTAGCTTTCATAATATTTAAATATATGGACGATATTCACCAAGGCATGCACCCCAATCTCCTAACGTTCGACAAATTTGCAATCTTGTATAAACACAACCTATGCATTCATTTCCACCTTCTTTTGCATTAGCTAAAGCTTCCACATTGCTCAACACCAAGTCAGACAACTTCACATCATTCTGCGAAGTATATACATTATATCCCGCAATAGCAGCGACAGCAACAACTGCTATCACACCTAATACTTTCTTTTTCATTCTTCAATAATCTTTAAATTACATTTTATTTTTCTCTTCTGCATCTATCATTTCAACAGAATAGCAATAGTTTGCTACATTAATTTTTATTCTTATGTTTGCATCCGAATCTTTTTTAAAGATTTAGGAGCAGGTGATATGTAAGCAAATCCTGCAAGATAAACAAACTCATCATC
>NZ_QTLK01000053.1:0-556 GCF_003602705.1 Bacteroides sp. AM16-13 | reverse complement strand
TATGTAAGCAAATCCTGCAAGATAAACAAACTCATCATCCTGCTCCTTTTAATCAAGTTAATTATCTCATTCAGCCAAAGTTAAACTTAAGTATTGGCTCATCATTATTTACATCTGTCGCTATTATCGTTTTCGTAGCTTCATCCACCCAAATACCATATATATAATGGTCGAGCACATATTTACATAACGGTTCTCCTTTCAAACTAAATACATAAATATATTTTCCTCCATCAGGAAGCCTCCCGCTTTGTCTCGCAATCTCCTTAAAAGGCGTTCCATGAAATACTATATAAATGGCACTATCTGTTACTTGTACATCACTAAATCCCATAACACCCGTTGGTATACCATATCCATCTGATATTTTGAATTCAGGTTCACCATGCTCACCTATACGAACAACATGAGTACTATCTTTCAAATTATAGATCTCAAGGACTTCTCCCAACTGGGTGACTACCGCCAATATTCCGTTATTAGGATTGTAGTCAAGGAAACTTCTCCATGCTTGAGCCAATGCCGGACGAGCATTTTTCAATGCTTTTTCATCAAT
>NZ_QTLK01000052.1:0-8957 GCF_003602705.1 Bacteroides sp. AM16-13 | reverse complement strand
TTCACAAGTTAAATACAATTATTATACAACATAAATTGAAAACTAACATATGGAATCAAATGTTATATATAACATTTTAGTCCTACGCCAAACTGTGTATGGAACTTTCCGACTGAAGAACCGAACAGGCATCTTTCCCTTGCGTTAATCAGGAACACCACCCGGTCGGTAATATAACTTTCCAGTTCCAGCGTCAGCGCACCGCCATAGACAAAACCGTCCTTATCGGTCAGGGTCGAGCCATCGGGTAGCAATTTATCGCCCCAGTTGCTCGTTTCGTACCCGGCAAGTGCGGACAATCCCAGCGAAAGAAAAAAGGTTTTCTTCCGGTCTGAAAGGAAGTTCATATAGTAACCGCCCTCGCCTGTAAACTGGCTGACTGGTATTTGCAAATCCTTGTAGGGGTAATGCTTTTCGAGGTATTCCCCGCCAACAACCCACCTGTTCCCGTTTTTGGTATAGGTGGAAAGAGCCGCCCCGAAATAATAGGCGAAATCGCTTTTACTGTTCCAGTGAACACCGTCCGCCATGCCGCCCGTAACCTGCAAGCCTTTCATTCCCGGCAGACATCTTTGTGCGTGTGCCTGGTTGAAAGTCAGGCACAGCACAAAAAGGGATATAATACAACATATCCTTTTCATGTTCATTTGATTTTAAGTTCGTTAATCACTTTGGCAGCCACTATATCCGAATTTTCCACCCGGATGGTTTGGTGTCTGCCCCCGTTCTTTTCCACCAGTTCGATGACTAATATCTTATCGTCAGGGATAGTGAACTGCGGAACGGTGTACACGGTGCGGACGGTACTTTTGCCACCGATAACCAGTATCTCGTTATAGCTCCGCACCGGGTCAATCACCGTTTCCTGAATAGCCGTTCTTTTGGCTACTTTCTTATCCACAATCTTGAAACGGATAAAGTCGGTATCAAACGGCACGTTTGAACTGTTCTTTGTTTGTGTGTGGAAGTAGAACAGCCCGTTATGCGAATAAATCCCCTTTACCAAGAACTGCACCCCGAACCGTTTGCATCCCAAATGCTTTATTTCCCGGTCATTGTTCTTGTAGATGGACTGCATAATCAGCTTTACCAAAAGCGGGCTTTCGTTACCCAGTTCACGGAAATAGATGTTCATCCGGGTATGGCTGAAATCCGTTGTGTCCTCATTCTCCAAGAAGTCTTTCATTTCGATGTTCAGCATTTCCGGTTCGTGTGCGTATTTTGCGTTAAAACTGTAAAAGCTGCCATCCTCACAGATAACGGAAAAATTGGTTTCACCGGGAAAGCCCTCTGTCGTAGCCTTGACCCTGACAACATTTTCCGCCCCGTCCGCTTTTCCGGCAATAATGTAGTTACTGCCTAAGTCCACGTACTTAACGGCAGACGGGAAAATGATATGTACCGTTTTGGCGAACGTCACCTGTACGCCGTAAGGTGTCACCATTTGGCGGTAAGGCAGCTTTTTAGTAATGCCCTGATACAAATCGTTACTTTGTGCTTTCATTGAAACCACGCCCAAGAGTAGGGCAAACATGATAATTAACTTTTTCATTTTGGATTGAAATTTTTATGGTTGATAAATAAATTACTGTTGTTTGGCGTAAAGCATCACCTGATAGTTCGCTTTCAGGTGTACTTTTACCGTTCTGAACTTCTTGGCAAGGTATTGCGAACCGCCTTGCATCAAGCCCCTTGTAATATCCATTGCGACCTGCTGCCCGGCACTTTGCGCAAAGGAAATGCTCGTACCCAGTCCCGCACCGATGTTCGCCATCGCTTCCTTTGCCGCTTCCTGTTCCAGTGACGAGGGAACGGAAAGCCCCTTTTGCCCGTCACTGTCGTAAACGGCAAGTTCCACCGGAATGATGTTACCCGCATATTCGAGCGAGGACACCAGTATGTCGAGCCGTTCCCCCTGCACTTTGGCACTTCCTGAAACAAGGCTGTTTTTCGGGACAATCACGTTCCCCGCCTGTAACGGTTCTAACAGCCGGAGCTTGACGGTCTGCCCGTCCATAAGTGTTTGGTCGTTATGCACACACGCCCGGATAGTGTTCTTTCCCATCGAATAACCACTGCCGACCGCCGTATTAAACCCGTAATTGCGTGGCTTGCTGTATTCGGCGACAAATTCGGCGTTGCTCATGGGCTGCTGCAATCCTGAAACCGTCCTGTCCGATACCGATTTTACAGGTGTGGCATTTCCTTTGCCCTGAACAGGTGCGGACGGTGCGACCTGTGCAATCTGTCCCGGTTGCGGTGGTACGCTTTGCCCGTTCTGTCCGTTCATATACTTTGCCGCCAGTTCGTAGGACTTTTCCATAAGTGCAACCTGTTCATCCATGTTACCCGCACCGCTTTCTTTCGCATCGAGCCGGGCAGTGAGTTCTTCCACCTGACGTTTCAGTTCCTCTTTTTCCTTGTCCTCTTTCGGCGTTTCGTAGAAACTGCCTAACTGACGGTTCATATCCCGGTAAGCTGCCGCCGAAGATTGGATAGAGGAACGGCTATTGTTCGGCGCACCCGCCCCGAAGTCTATTACATTGGTTTTCGGTTTTTCCGCCGGAGCATCATCTATCAGGGTCAAATCTTCCCCGTTCCCGTTTTCCTCTCCCAGCGAAAAGGCAAAATCCTGTAAGGAGCGCATCTTGTCCGCCTGTTTGTTCTCCATTTGTTCCTGTTCGTAGGCTGTCTTTTTATCGCTGATTATCCCGTCCCCTTTGGGTTGCGGAATATCGGCGTTAAATCCGCCCACGTTTTCCACCTTTGCTTCGTCCTTATCGGACGGTGCGAAAATCAGGTACATAGACCCCAAGAAAACCAGTCCCATAAGCGGGTAAATCAGCATCTTCTTTCGCTGCTGTATCTGCTGCGGGATCAGTTCCTTTTTTTCCTTTCCCTGTTTTTCAGGTTCTTTCTTCCTGTCCGTTTCCGGTGCGGGAACTTCATTTTTCACTTCTTTTTCTTCCATTGTCTGACTGATTAAAAATGTTCGTACTGTCTTTACCTTGTAGCTGCAACTGCCTGATGTGTTCTATCCGTATGGTTTCGCCATCCTCTTTTCCTATCCGGTAAATGGATGATACCGTAAAGTAGATGGATAGCCCGCCGAAGAACAGGAGCATAAGCAGTATGACTGCCAGCCTTATTTCCGGTGTCATGCGCCCGCACAGGTGGCGGAGTTTTTCATCCGCCCAGTCCTGCACATGGGTAATTGCCTGATTAACCGGAGAGAGAATTTTCCGTATCATGGCTTACCGCTTTATGGTGTTCAAGTCCTTGTTTTCCGTTATCTCGAAACTTTCCATCATAAAGCCGTGCGGGTTGTTGTCACTTCTTACAGCGTTCAATAACCGGCAACGGGTGACAAGGCTTCTTTCCGTCACGCTGCTTTCACGGATAATCATTTGGCGGGCATAGGTAGCCACCGCATACGGGTACACATCGAAATTGCAAGAAACGCTGTCTATCTGTATGGTCTGGCTGATATTGCCCGAAATGATACGGTTGTAATATCCCTTTTCCGAGAGGTCACGGTAATAGTTAAATGCGCTCTTATCGGCGAGGAACAGCGACCGTTTGATATTGCTTTCGATAGCGTTCTTATCCGGTGAGAGCGTGAAAAAGAGTTCGTGAAAACGCTTCACGTGTTCCCTTGCTTCAACCGGACGGTTTTGTGTCAGGTCTTGCGAAAGCGCAAGCATCAAACTTTTACCACCGTCCAATACATAAATTTTCTGTCGTTGCGCTTCGGCAAATGTGTAGGAGTTCCAAACGGCATACCCCGTTATCAGGGTACACATAACGACAAACACAATCCCGAAAAGACGTATCTGTTTGAAACTGGTTTCAATGTTCTTTAAACTTTTAAATTCCATCTTGATTTTTAATTATTGATTACCTTTGATTAGTTTACCGCCGACCCTGCCGCCAGCGTTTCCGGTGGCTGCTCCGGCTACCGCACCAACGCCACTGCCCGTTTTATTGGCTGCACTGTTTATATTCCGGCTCATGTTGCCCATTCCGCCCGCCTGAATAATCCAGTTCGATACGGTGGGGATGGTGAAGTAACCGATGATACCGATTATCATAAAGATTATGTACACTGAATTGCTGCTATCGGGTACAAAATTGGGGTCTGATAGCTCCTGAATATCCTTTTGGAGCATAAGCACCTGTATTCGGGCAAGAATGGAACTGAACAGGTCTGAAACGGGTAGCCACAGGTAAACGGAAATGTACCTTGTTATCCATTGGGTCAGTGTCGCCTGAAAGCCATCATATACACTGATGGCAAAGGCTATCGGACCCAGTATGGCAAGGACAATCAAGAAAAAGGTTCGGATAGTGTCTATCACAAGGGCTGCCGATTGAAAGAGCAGTTCCAAAAGTTCCCTGAACCAATCCCGGACGGATTGCTTGATATTGTGGGCTGCCCTATCCATGTACATACCGCCCATTGTGGCAATATCTTTGGCAGACCATCCCAATTCGTCAATCTGTTTATCAAATGCTTCATCCGAAACAAGGTAAGCCGTTTCCGGATTACGCACCATCGCTTCATATTCCAGTTTGTCCTTTTGTTCCCGGTAGGCGTTCATATCGAAAGTTTGCGTTTCGAGCATATTGTTACACCCCTTGACTACTGGCGACATCACGCTGTTAATCGTACCCAGTACGAATGTGGGGAAGAACATAATACAGAAACCAATCACAAAAGGACGGAGCAAAGGGTAAACGTCTATCGGTTCGGCACTGGCGAGCGACTGCCATACTTTGGCAGCCACATAGAACAAAGCCCCCAGTCCCGCTATTCCTTTGGCTACCCCCGCCATGTTCCCGCATAGCGGCATCATATCCGTGTACAGACTTCGTAAAATCTGATGCAGGTTATCAAATTCGATTGCTAATAACATACTACTTATTTTTAAAAGTTACCAGTAACGTTCATCCGCCGAACCATACAAAGCCATTACCCGGTCGGTGTCCTTTTTCTTTTTCGCCCGCAGGTAGGAAACAGAAATATTTTTCCGGGTATAGTAGCTCACCAAATCCCGGTAGTTCCTGATGGAGTTATACGTCCGGTCGATAACGTCCATCCGTTCTTTATCCGACATGGAAAGCCCGTTGATGTTCACCACGCTTTTCATTTCTTCCAGTACATCGGAACTTTCCTGCAACAGTTGGGTATATCCGTAGGCAATCGCCGAAAGCTCGTCCGGCGTATAGTTTTCATCCGAAAGCATCTTCTGAAAACTGTTCACATAGATGTCGGAAATCTCACCGATAAGCAGGATAGACTTTTGTACTTTCCGGGCATCTTTGACAAGGTTATGCACTGATTTTAAGGCATCATAATAATCTTTTCCCTGTTGATAAATCTTTACCGTTTCCTGAAAATTCTTTATCATATTCTGTGCGGTCGAAGAAGTCTGAATGATGTTCTTTGACGCATTGATAATCCCTTGCGCCAAGTTGCCGGGGTCACTCACCACCCATTGTGCGTTTACCTTTCCGACAAACAGGCTGCATACTACAAGCAGCATTATAATCTTTGTTTTCATACGCTTACTTCTTTATTGGTTGGTTACTCCGTTTATATTCTCCGCCGGGAGAAAGCAGAATCCGGTCATTCTCTTTGTCATAAGTCAGCAGGACGGACAACCCCGTTTCGATGAACAGGTTTCCGTCTTGTTCTGAAATCTGATAGGTTTCCGTTTGGATAGTTCCCCGGTAGGTCTTTCGATAGGTCGTTACCCGGTAATGCCCGTTTTCCTCAAAGAGAGAGAACGCAGGACGGTTTTTCACGCTTTCCCAGTCACCACGCATCGCCCTAAGACGGTCGGTGTTTGTTTCCTTACAGGAAGAAAGCCCCAGTAACAAGGTGCATAACAGCACCGGAAACAGGAATTTTAAATGTTTCATACTGAATGATTTTTAAATTGTTAATTGATTATTTTTCGGGATTGCGCTTGCTTTCGGCAAGCCGTTTGATAGCAAGTTCGAGATTACCGCCCAACTTTTCGGACAAGGCGAATAGTTCCATCTTTTCCGTTTCTTCGGTGGTGTATGTAAAATATTCTTCCAAACTCACTTCGGTAGCATATACGGCTGATTGTGTACCGCCTAAGCCTATCCAAACTTCCTTGTATTTCCGGTTCGGATGATTGGCAAGGTTGATGGAAAGCACCTGTGAACGTTCCTTATCGGTCAGTCCCAAAAGGTTCTGTATGCTATCGAATTTATTAAGGTATTTCCTTTGGTCGAGCAGTATCTTACAATCAGAATTGTTTATAATACTCTCTTTTACAATGGGCGAGGAAATAATATCTTCGACCTCTTGGGTAACTACAATCGCCTCGCCGAAATACTTTCTAACGGTTTTGTATAAATATTTTATGTAATCCGCCATATTCGCCGATGCAATCGCTTTCCACGCTTCTTCTATCAATATTAATTTCCTGATACCCTTTAGTTTACGCATTTTGGAAATAAATACTTCCATGATAATAATGGTTGTAATCGGGAACAGGATTTTGTGGTCTTTGATATTATCCAACTCAAAGACAATGAAGCGTTTATGCAGCAAATCAAGCTCCTTGTCGGAGTTCAGCAGGTAATCATATTCGCCCCCTTTGTAGTAAGGTTCTAATACATTCAGGAAGTTGTCTATATCGAAATCCTTTTCCCGGACGTTCTTTTCTTGCAGGTGCGCCCGGTAGTCATTTTTCACATATTCATAGAATGTATTGAAGCAGGGAGTAACCGAACTATCCTTAGTAATCAGTTCGATATAGGAACTTACGGCGTTTGACAAAGCCACTTCTTCCGCCCGTGTGGGTGCTTCATCGTCCCTTTTCCAAAGGGTCAGGATAAGCGTTTTGATACTCTCTTTCTTTTCAATATCGAATACCCCATCTTCCACATAGAAAGGATTAAACGCTATCGGGTTTTCAGTAGTATAGGTAAAATAAATCCCATCTTCCCCGTGCGTTTTCCGGTTTATCATTTCACACAATCCTAAGTAACTGTTTCCGGTATCAACCAGCAGGACGTGCGCATTTTGTTCGTAATACTGGCGCACCATGTGATTGGTGAAGAATGATTTGCCGCTACCACTCGGCCCAAGTATGAACTTGTTGCGATTGGTAATGATACCTTTTTTCATTGGCAGGTCTGAAATATCAATGTGCAACGGCTTTCCTGTGACCCTATCCACCATCTTGATACCAAAGGGAGAAAGCGAACTTTTGTAGTTCGTTTCTTCGGTGAACATACAAAGAGCCTGTTCTATAAAGGTGTAGAAACTTTCTTCCGCCGGAAAGTCCGCCTGATTGCCGGGTATGCCCGCCCAAAACAAGGTCGGTGTGTCGGTGGTGTTATGACGTGGCTTGCACTCCATAAGTGCGAGCTGTGACCCCACATCATTTTTAATGTGTTTGAGTTCGTCCCGGTCGTCACTCCATGCCATGATATTACAATGGCATCGCACGGAGATAAGCCCCTGTGAATGTGCTTCGTTCAAATATTCCTCTATCCAAGACTTGTTAATCTGATTGGCACGGCTGTATTTGGAAAGGGAGTGCATATTGCGAGCCATCTTTTCAAACTGTTTCAGGTTCTCCGTATGGTCGTCAATGAAGATGTACTGGTTATAGATATGGTTACAGGAAAGCAACACGCCCACCGGAGAAGCAAAAGATAACCTGCAATCGCTCCGGTCGGTGGATAGCTTTTCATAGCGGGTATCTGTTCCCACCTTGCCCGGCATATCTTCCGCATCCGAAAGGGTATGCAAACAAAGAATATCGTCACCTATCCGCATATCTTCGGCGTTCAGTTGAATATCTTTCAATGTGGTAGTGTCTGTTTGTGAGAGTGAAAAGTATTTTTCCACGATACCCGCCGTTTCCTTTGTCCCGGTGATTTCGTCCGAAGTCAGGCGGGTAAGGGTAATGAAACCGCTATCGTTCATAATGCTTTCAAACTGCCCCACCGCTTCGAGGAACTTTGTAACCGTTTCCTTGTCCTTTATCTCTTTGGGGACAAGGAAGCCCCGGCAAAGAGTAGAAAAATTACTCTGCATCCGGCTACGTTCCTTTGTCGTTTTCGTCAGAAACAAATAGCAGGTATGGTTTAAGAACGGTCTTTCATTAAAATGCCGTTCAAAGGAACGGGAAAGGAAACTCAAATCATCCTTTTGGATGTCAGGCGCATAGTTTTCTTTGATGAACCAGTCCTGTTTATGAACGATGCTATAATCGGGCAGCACCTTTACCGCCTTGTTCCAAGCGGAATGTATCGCTTCGTATTCGGCTGCCGTGACGGTGAACAGTTCCGGCAGTTCCACCCGGAACGCCACCGTTATGTCGGCGTCTTTGGAAACGATGCACCCGTTTTCCACCGTGAACAGTGGAAACTTGTTTTCCAGCGTAGTAGCTTTTAATATATTTCTCATTTCGATGCTTGTTTTAAATGGAATAATCGGGATATGGCTTTTCGGTTGATGATATGGAAAGGGTGGCTTTTGCGTGCGGACAATTTCATTAACCCGTGTGTCCCGTACTTTTCGTTTAACCGGAATGTGAGCCATACAAGCAACGTTGCCGAAGTAACGCCGAAGATGATGCACACCCACTGGTTAATGCCTACCATGTACATGATGATGAAAAGCACGAACAGGGCTAACAGCCCGCCCGCAAAAATGAAAAGATACTGACTTTTCAACCCTTTAAACTCAACTGGCTTGCCTATCCCCCTGTTAATCGGATAGTCTGCCATAGTCCATTTCTTTAGAGGAAGAATGAACGTAGGATAGTGGCAGCGACAATCAAAAAGATACAAGCACCAAACCAAGAAGCCGCCGTTTTACTGGTGTCAGGGTCGCCCGAAGAAAACTTGCCAATCGAGTAGGCAAAGGGAATCTCACCCTAAGCCTCTCACAGAACCGTACTTGA
>NZ_QTLK01000051.1:0-9748 GCF_003602705.1 Bacteroides sp. AM16-13 | reverse complement strand
TTTATCTAATTTTCTAAAACAAGGAATCAGAGTTCAACTACTGATTCGCATTAATATATAAATATTAAAAAGAAATATCAATCCTCTATCTGTTTAAGGATTCTACACGGATTGCCAACCGCCAGCACATTGGCCGGAATAGACTTTGTGACAACGCTCCCTGCCCCAATAGTTGTATTATCGCCAATAGTTACTCCCGGAAGAATGATGCATCCTCCACCAATCCACACATTATTCCCAATAATCACCGGAGCTGTCTGTGACTTCCAAAAAGTACTGTTTTCAGAGGTTCTTTCCGATGCCTTTGTAGAATGAAAAACAGTATAAATATGTACTCCCGGCCCAATCCCCGAATTATCACCGATAACAATCTTGTTACAATCAAGAAAAACGCAATTCATATTAACCTCTACATTCTTCCCGATATAAATATTCTCACCATAGTCCACAAAGAAAGGAGCACTAATCCAGACATTATCCCCCCTTGAACCGATTAATTCATCTAATAAATCAGAAATTTTACCTGCATCAGTAGTGAGAGTATTATTATACTCCTGTTGAAGCTGCTTTGCTTTATGCCATCTGGTCAATAACTCATTATCAGCACAATCATAAACTTCTCCCGCCAACATTTTTTCTTTTTCCGTTCTCATTTTTCAAATTATTGATTTATTCATCCTGATACAAATATAAGGAATTACATCATTAAAATGAGCACGTTTGCCCAAGCTTTTTCTTTATAATTTGTTCTCCCCGCAAATGACAAATTCCAAGAAATATAATCCCGGTAGCCATAAACTAGAATGCTCCGAGAAGGAAAGGCAAAAAGTCTTTTAAGGCCACTACTTCTTTTCATTCGTATTTACGGGGAGTGAGAAGGGGGATCTCTCAATAAACTGACAATTATTTTATTATTTCAAAGCCCGCTTCAATCTGTTTAATCCATCTATCAACCGCTGTCGCGGACAGGCAATATTGATACGGATAAATCCTTCACCAGCCTCTCCATACAGGCTGCCTTCGTTTACCCAAAGTTTTTCTTTCTTCAACAAGTCTTTGACTATTTCCGCTGACGCCTGATGCAGAACCGAACAATCTACCCAAACTAAATACGTACCTTCCAACATCATTACAGGAAACTCCGGAAGATAGGTCTCGAAATAACCTTTTAAATAGATATAATTCGCAAACAAATAGATTTTAAGTTCTTCCAGCCATTCTTCACCCTCATTATAAGCAGCTATCAACGCCTCCACTCCAAAAGGATTCACATCACAGACTTCATTTATATTAATCGCTTTATCTATCCGCCTCCGTACATCTGCATCTGCGGAAATGATATTGGCTATCTGAAGTCCTGCCAAATTAAAGGCTTTGCTAGGCGAAACAAAAGTGACCGAGTTCAGTAGGAATTCTTCTGATATAGAAGCAAAAGGAGTATATTCATGCCCCAGAAATACCAATTCACAATGAATTTCATCCGCAACCACAAAGACATTATTTCGAAGACAAATCTCACCTATCCGCCTTAACTCTTGTTTGCTCCACACTCTTCCGGCAGGATTGTGCGGATTACATAGCAACAAAAGTTTTACCTTCGGGTCTGAAGCTTTCCGCTCCAAATCATCAAAGTCAATCTGATAGCCCCTGTTTCTATATACCAAAGGATTGGCAATCATCTCGCATCCGTTATTACGGATAGAGGAGAAAAAACAGTTATATACAGGTGTCTGCACCATTACTTTATCTCCGGACAGTGTCAATGCTTTAATTACAGCAGATATTGCCGGCACAACGCCGGTGGTGTAAATAATCCATTCTTTCTCTATCCGCCAGGCATGTCGTCGAGCAAACCAATTTACAACAGCCTCGTAGTATGCATCAGGTACACGTACATATCCGAAAATTCCATGTTCCACCCGTTTCTTCAGTGCCTCCACGACAGGGGGAGCCGTACGGAAATCCATATCAGCTACCCACATCGGCAATACATCCGCATCTTCAGCCGAATCCCATTTATAAGAATTCGTTCCTCTGCGTGGAATAATTTCATCGAAATTATACTTCATATTTCAATTAAAACAGGTTAGATCATCCCAAAGTTTCAATTCGCAATTTCCTGGTGATTTAATATTTTCGTCCAAAATGATTGCTCCGAAACTTTCGGCAACAATACTTCCCGTACGAGGATTTTTTACGCTATGAACGGGACTTTTAATCGTTGCCTTCACACTACTGTGTTCAAAAGCAAGGTCAGCATCTTCTGCCATCGTACAATTTTCCATCACCAGATCATGTGCGTAGCAAAGCGGTTGAGTTCCCGAAATCCTGCAATTTACCAAACGTAAGTTTTTAGAATGCCAGCCCAGATATTCTCCGTTCAGCTCGGAATCATAGACTGTTACATTTTCCGTATTCCAGAAAGCATCTTTGGAATTGATAACTGCATTACGGATTTCTACATTCTTGCAATATTGGAACGAATAGTTCCCGTTTTGGGCATAGTTTTGTATCTTAATATTCTCACTGTGTATAAAAAGGTAATCCGCTTTATCAATCTGTACGTTCTTCAGTTCTATATTACGGCAATACCAAAACGTTTCCAAAGCATTAGGCAACTGCACGTTTTCGAGTTTTATTCCGTCCATTTCACGAAACATCTTCGGTGCTTCTACCAAGGTATCTGCCATTTGCAGACTTTGAGAGTACCATAGAGCAGCACGGGCTCCCTCTGTGAAGAGACAGTTTTTCACAATGAATCCGTTGGTATGCCAAAAAGGATATTTTCCTTCAAAACGACAGTTGATTGCTATAATATTACTACATTCTTTCAATGCAGATTCACCGGCGTGAATTGTTACATCTTCCAGTTGAAGGTCGTGGGTCGCGAACAGAGGACGTTCGCCTCCGTATTCTTTATTTCTTATTTGTTCCATTAGTTTATTCTTTAATCTGTTATTTCAAAAGTTACATTTACGCCTCCTGAACCAAGGGCGGAGGCCAGTCCTGAAGGATTTGTTATACGTCCTAAACGGGTATAAGTATATGAAGTGGAAAAGGTTTCATAAAATAGTACCACACAAGTGGAACCGTAAAGCATCAAGTCACCTGTCCGAATAGTCCCGGGATTGGACGACGCTGTCGGCAAACCATTCGACAGATAATAATATTTTTCATTACCATGCAGTTCGGACATATCCACTGTCATAGGGAGTAGTCTCTTAAATGCCTTCGCTGTCTCATTATTGTCCAATGTGGCATTGAATGAAACAGGTCCGATTGTTATTTTAAGATTATTGCTCACTGGGGTATCATCGTTATTGTCGTCATTATCATCGGGATTATTGCCATTATTGTTACTGCCATTATCACCGGAACCAGAACCATTACCCGGAGTCACTTGTTGACCTGTTCCCTGTATAGGTTCATCTTCGCTACATGATGCGGAACCGACCGATAATGTCAGCATAGTAAGAATTGCTATTATATAGTATCTCATATTTATAGTATTAAAACTTATTTCTTTAGATATTCCTTAAAGAAAGATTCCAGTTTATTAAATGGAATAAGGCTTACACGATCGTAAAGATCTACGTGTCCGGCACCGGGTACTATATACAGTTCTTTAGGTTCGGCGGCCAATCGGTAGGCATCTTCACTAAATTCACGTGAGTGGGCATTTTCACCGGTGATGAAAAGCATAGGGCGGGGTGAAATAGTCTCAATATCTTCGAAAGGATAGAAATTCATAAATTTCACATTACTTGAAAGTGTAGGATGAGTGGTGGTCATAGGAGTTGCTCCGTCGGGGGTAAATTCTCCTCTTTGTGTACGGTAGAACTCATAGAACTCCCGTTCAATCGGACTGGACTTTTCTGTCAGTTGATGTACAGTGCCACCGGTATATTTAGTTTCTCCACCTAAAAATTCAGCATAACGCTGTTCTGCTGCTTCAGCCATTATTTGCTTTCTCTGTTCCAATGTCAATGAGTGTTTTAGCCCGTTACGGCTAGCCGTACCCATATTGTACATACTGATTGTCGCAATGGCTTTAAGGCGAGGGTCTATTTTCGCTGCACTGATAGCAAAACTTCCACTACCGCAAATACCGATTACTCCAATCAGATTCCGGTCAACAAACGGACGGGTACCTAAAAAATCAACTGCGGCACTAAAGTCTTTCGCATAAACTTCCGGCAGAACAGCATTGCGCGGCTCGCCTTCACTCCCACCCCAAAAAGACAGGTCTATGGAGAGTGTTACAAAACCCCGTTCGGCCATTTTCGTTGCGTAAAGATTCGCGCTCTGTTCCTTGACAGCTCCCATTGGATGTCCGACAATGATTGCAGGGTATTTGTCCCCTTCTTTCATATTCTTAGGCAGAAACAAATTTCCGGCTACCTTCATTTTATACTGGTTGGAAAAAGAAACTTTCTCCACACTTACCAAATCACTTTTATAAAAGTTATCTGCATCTGTCTGTGCAGAAGAAAAACTAGTTCCAAGCATCATCATAAATACAGTTGTTAATAATAAAATCCGTTTCATATCTCTTATTTTTAATTATTAAAGAATTGATTGTCTACTTTCTACATTGCAAAAATACGATGAAAGAAAGAGACCGTTTGTAGATGAATTACTGACATAATAACCCCAATTACGGATTATATTTTTTTATCAAGTGCTATAATATCTATTCTAACTTATTTAAGGAAATGAGGTAAGTATCAAAACCAAGGAAGCCAAAGTCAGACTTCCTACTTTAGCGAACGCCAAATTTATTACGAGAAGTAACTAAAGAATCATTAAACAAAATGAGAAAAGTCGAAACTGAAAAAGAATTCTGATGAGTACTTCCAGTTCAAAAGGATAAAGACAGCCCCAAAAGGCCTTTAGGCAACCACGCTACCATACTGATTGCCAACAAATTACATTTTCACTTATTTATTAATAAAATCTCAATACACTAAGTCACATTGACAAATAAATATCTGTTTTGCCGAATTATCGTCAAATGCCTCTTCTTCAAATCCGCCATACTTATGAATAATATGAAAACCATTCCATTCCAAATATGAATCTAACTCTTGAGGGAAGAACATTCTCATATCCAGATTTTGAATAGAGTTGAACTTACCATTGATAAAATAATGCCATTCGATACGGTTAATCTGAGTTTTATTTTCATATCGCATTGTCTGCTTTATCAATACTTCTCTACCGTCATCGGTTGTATATGCAGCAATTTCTTTCTGCTCTTTTTCACCTTCAACTATATATTGGATATTCGGATTAAAACAATCAAACAGAAATAAGCCACCGTCTTTGAGGTGATTCTTAACGACATTAAATACCTTAAATAAATCTTCATTCTTATATAAATGATGAATTGAATTAAACGGAATAAAGATAAAGTCGTATTTTTCCGGCAAATCCAAAGTTCTGATATCTGCCTCGATAAAACTTATTTCTAATCCTGCTTCGGAAGCTTTAATTTTTGCCTGGGCAAGCATTGAAGGGGTATAATCAATCCCAGTAATATCATATCCTTCCTTTGCAATGAGCAGAGTGAGCCTGCCCGTACCACAACAAAGTTCAAGTATCCGTGCATCCTTGTTTTCCGGCAGCCATCGCTTATAAAAGTACCAATCATCTAGATTGGTATTCATTGCATCATAAATATTTGCATCATAAATTAAATCGCCCACTTTATAATCACTATTCATATATGTTGTCCTCCAATATATATTATCTACTATTTTTATGTTTATCGTCAGTCCTATTTTCCAAGGTCGGTAATATAGGTAAAATAATCCGTAATCTATATACAAACCGAATCTAAAATCAGCAGTATCTTTGCAGTGTGATAAAGATAATAGGTATAAACGTAAAAAACTGTTTGATATGTACTTAGAAAATATTTATTCTCCGGCAGATGTAAAGAAGCTGTCGGTAAAAGAGCTAAACGAGTTAAGTGATGAAATCCGTGTGTCACTCCTACAAAAGTTAAGCGAACATGGCGGGCATTTCGGACCCAACTTCGGAATGGTGGAAGCAACTATTGCCTTGCACTATGTATTCAATTCTCCAAAAGATAAAATCGTATTCGATGTATCGCACCAAAGTTATGTACACAAGATGCTGACTGGCCGTAAAAACGCTTTTCTTCATCCGGAAGAATACGATCTCGTGTCCGGTTATACCGAACCACAAGAAAGCGAACACGACTTCTTTGTAATCGGTCATACTTCTACTTCTGTCAGTCTGGCCACCGGATTGGCAAAAGGACGCGACCTCACAGGCGGCAATGAAAATATCATAGCTGTCATAGGCGACGGCTCTTTAAGCGGAGGGGAAGCTTTTGAAGGACTGGATTATGCAGCAGAGCTTGGCACCAACATGATTATTATCGTCAATGATAACCAAATGTCTATCGCTGAAAATCATGGAGGTCTATACAGGAATCTGAAAGAATTGCGTGACAGTAACGGTCAGTGTGAATGTAATTTCTTCAAGGCGATGGGGCTGGATTATATATATGTAAATGAGGGTAACGACGTACAAGCATTGATTGAAGCGTTCTCCAAAGTGAAAGATATTCAGCATCCGATAGTAGTACACATCAACACTTTGAAAGGTAAAGGTTATGCACGTGCCGAACAAGATAAAGAGACTTATCACTGGCGCACTCCATTCAATCCGGAAACCGGAGAAGCAAAAGTCAGTTATGAGGAAGAAGATTACAGCGAAGTAACCGCTCAATATCTGCTGAAAAAGATGAAAGAAGATTCTCGTGTGGTGACAATCACTTCGGGTACTCCTGCCGTTCTCGGATTCACTCCGGACCGCCGCCAGGAAGCTGGCAAACAGTTTGTAGATGTCGGTATTGCAGAAGAACACGCAGTAGCTCTTGCTTCGGGTATCGCAGCCAATGGCGGAAAACCTGTTTACGGAGTGTATAGTACATTTATCCAACGTTCATACGATCAACTTTCGCAAGATCTCTGTATCAATAATAACCCGGCTGTTTTGTTGGTATTCTGGGGTACACTGTCCGGAATGAATGATGTAACTCACCTCTGCTTCTTCGATATTCCGCTTATCAGTAATATTCCGAATATGGTTTATCTGGCACCGACTTGCAAAGAGGAATATCTTGCTATGCTAGAATGGAGCATCCGCCAAAATGAACACCCGGTTGCTATCCGTGTGCCGGCAACAGATGTAATTACTTGTGGGGAACCGGTGGAGACTGATTATAGTGTTCTCAATCGCTATAAAGTGATGCATCGTGGATCAAAAGTAGCCATTCTTGCTTTAGGTTCGTTCTATGGATTGGGACAGTCGGTTGCATCACTTCTGAAAGAAAAAGCCAATATTGACGCAACACTCATCAATCCGCGTTACATCACCGGTGTAGACAACGAACTGATGGATGAACTGAAAGCAGATCACGAATTAGTGATTACGTTGGAAGACGGTGTATTGGATGGCGGTTTCGGTGAAAAGATTGCCCGTTATTATGGTGCTACAAACATGAAAGTTCTGAACTTTGGAGCTAAAAAAGAATTTGTTGACCGATATGATATACAGGAGTTTCTCCGTGCCAATCATCTGACGGATGAACAGATTGTAGAAGATATCACAGCAGTGATCGGTTAAAATCAAACCCATTCACTATATATTCAGGTAGGTTGATGTATACGGTCTTTAAGGACAGTTGCATCAACCTACTTCCATTTTCATTCAAATCAATCATTTTGTTATTTAAATTCATTATATTCCCTATTCAGTTCAGTAATTCCCCATTCAGTTCAGCAATCCTTTCCGTTCAAATCAATAATCCTTTCCGATAATTCAACGGAGTCTGTCCCGCATTTCTTTTAAAGAACTTACAAAAACCGGCTGCATCACTAAACCCCAGTTTAGTAGCAATCTCACCAACCGTAAATTTGGTAGAACTCAATAAAGTACGCGCTTCCATTACTAACAATTCATTAATAAGGCTATTGATAGTCTTACCTGTTCCAAGACGTACAATACGTGCCAGATACTGTTCACTAATAGCCAGTTTATCCGCATAAAAGCTCACGAAATGTTCTTCCCTGAAATTACGGGTAACGAGTGCATGAAATTCTTGCAGAACGTGGTCTTTACGACTGATCTCTTTTTTGATAACGGTCTTTCGGGAAAGAAAATCTGCTATATCCAAAAACAGAGAATTGCAGGCTGCCTGTATACGCCGGAAAAGGAAATGATGTTCAATATTCATCAGATGCATCAATACTTCCAGCTCCTTATGGATGATTTGAGCTTCATACTCTGTCAACTGAATCGTATATTGCTTATTCCGCCTCATGGTTGCCAACAGGATTGCCGTGATTTGTGTCAGATAAGAATCGTCCGTCCGCATAGATTCGGAAAGGGCGAGAGTGATAAATTTAATATCCCGACTTGAATAAAGATGTTCTGTGAGATAATTTGCTCCATGAATAAGTAACATATTCGGTTCTATCGCAATAAACTCTCCATTCAGTAGAATTTCCGAACGGCCTTCAAGAACGAATATCATATAAAGCTCCCGATTGAAATAACATTCATTTGCCGGATAACTTCTGTCTTTATATTCACTCCGGAAACAGACTACCTCCTCTTTATAATGAGGAAGTTCAGGATGCTCCTTCAATAGTTGCGTATTATCAAATATACGAGATTTTACCATTTACACCTTTATTTTATGACGTAAAAATACGATTTGTTTCGGATATGACAAAAACTGTATGGAATTAGATAATCTATTTCAGAGTAAAAAACAAGACCTTTTGCATATCCTTTTCAATACATGAGAAAGGAATCAATAGAAAGAGGTTAAAAAGACATGGAAATGAAAGAGATTTTTAAGAGGTATTTAGTGTTTGTTATCGGACTCTATTTTTTAGCGGCAGGTATCGTGTTGATTATACGCTCGGCATTGGGAACTACTCCCATATCGAGCATCAATTATGTATTAAGCCTGAATAGTCCTTTATCGTTGGGTACTTGCACATTTATCATCAACATGGTGCTTATCCTGGGACAGTTCTGGTTAATCCGAAAGAATAGAACCCGACAGGATCTTATTGAAATTCTTCTTCAACTACCGTTCTCTTTTATCTTTTCGGCATTCATTGATTTCAATATGATGCTGACAAGCGAACTGCATCCCGCTAATTATGGTATGTCGATTGCTTTATTACTTACAGGATGCATAGTGCAGTCTATCGGAGTAGTGCTTGAACTGAAACCAAGAGTAGCCATGATGAGTGCAGAAGCATTTGTGAAATATGCATCCCGCCATTATAACAAGGAATTTGGAAAGTTCAAAGTTTATTTTGATATTACTTTGGTTACATTAGCCGTGATTCTCTCGCTCCTGCTGACTCAAGGTATTCAGGGAGTACGCGAAGGATCACTCATTGCCGCTTGTATAACGGGGTATATCGTCAGCTTCCTGAATCAGAAGATAATGACTAGAAAAACCCTCCATAGATTACTGCCGGTCTGGAAGTAAGCCCTATATCTATTTAAAATAAACGCCTTATAAAAGGAGTCATATAAAAAGATCAATATAAGAAAATCGCTATAAAAGAAAGTCGCTTCTCTGTTAGAATCTGATTGATTCTTTCAAAGAAGCGACTCTTTATTTTAGATATAATTAGGGATATTCCTGAAATAAGAAAATTTAAGGCAACTAATTCATTGCGAGTTA
>NZ_QTLK01000050.1:7395-9790 GCF_003602705.1 Bacteroides sp. AM16-13 | reverse complement strand
TTTATGACAATGCCACCAACTCCGTATTTGGCAATGGTATGGAGTTTAAGGATAATGCCCATGAAACGGTCGAGTATGCTTATGATAAAAATGGCAATCTGACTAAAGATTTAAACAAAAATATAAATGGAATTCAATATAATATCTTAAATTTGCCTAGTCACATCACCTTTGCTGACGGAAATAGCTTTGTATATGAATATGCGGCAGATGGCAGTAAAGTCCGTACCACTCATACTATAAATGATAACGTCACGTCTACTGTTTATTGTGGCAATGCGATCTATGAGAACGGCAGTTTGAAGATATTGCTGAATGAGTCTGGTTATTATAGCTTCCAAGATAACAAGTTCCACTTTTACATTAAGGATCATCAGGGAAATATCCGTGTAGTTGCGGATGAAACAGGGAAAGTTGATGAAGTGAATGATTACTATCCTTTTGGTGGTTTGATGTCTAATGTATGCAATAATGTGCAGCCTTATAAGTATAATGGTAAAGAGTTGGATCGGAAAGGCGGATTGGATTGGTATGATTATGGGGCGAGACATTATGATGCGGCTTTGGGTAGATGGCATGTGATGGATCCGATGACGGAGAAATATTTTGGTTGGAGTCCGTATACGTATTGTTTGGGGAATCCGGTTAAGTATATTGATCCGAATGGAAAAGCAGCCCAAATACCACCTTTCTTGTGGGGGACTGCGAATCCACTGATGACAACAGGAAGTCGTATAACAATGCTGGGAACAGCAGACAAAGTCGTTAGAACATTACCGAAAGAGGAGCATCATATTATTCCAAGATCGTTGGGTAAACATGATGTTGTAAAAGCTGCAAGAGAAGGCGGTTTTAAATTGGAGGGAAAAGAAAACAAAATTACTGTAGATAAATTTAGTAAGGCCACTGGAGAAGGACAACATGGAAAACATCCCAGATATACGAAACAGTTAGAGAAGAAACTTGATAATTTTGCAAAAGAGAATCCGAAGGCTTCTCCTGAACAAAGTGCTGACTTCATAAAAGGAGAAGTTTCTAATGCAAAAAATGCTATTGAAAGTAATCCTAACACAAAGATAAATGACTTAGAGTTGAAAAATTTAACTTTGCCAACGGATGGAATAAAAGTTATTAAACCGATGGTGCCTGTAGTTCCCATTAAAGTAGTTAATCCTTATGAAGTTTAATTTAAATATATTGTGATATGAAATATTTTGTAATGGAAGAATCTTTGGATAAAAAGATCGTAGGTAGTGATTTCCCGCAAGCGTATAGATTTATTAAAGAATACAATGAGGATGCGCCAAATGCTTTGTTCAGTTTATATAAATATAAAGACACTTTTCCAGATTATGTGCCAAATCTTGATGGAGTGATGTTGGCTGGTTATGCTAAGTTAACAGATTTTGTTAGTAACGGATTTAGTGGTAGCCTATGCATTCTAAGTCCTAAAGCCAAAGCAATCCTTGAGCAATACAATTTGTGTCCTCATCAATTCTATTCGCTTGGGCTATATAAGAAAAAAGTAAAATATGATTATTTTCTCTTAAAATTAGTTTCCAATTATTCGGATTTTGTGGATTATGAAAAAACCTCATTTCGGGAATATGATATAACTAGTGGATATAAGTCCGATCCTTTTTTTGTTAAATCAAAGGAGGAATTTTGGGAAAGAAGACAAAAAATTAAAGCGGAGAAAGGTATATCCTGGGGTATATGGGGTGACAAACTTGTAATGAACAAAGACTTTAATTGTGAACTGGATTTTTTCGTCATCAGTATACTTGATGCCAATACTTACGTAAGTGAGCGCTTAAAGAATGCAATTGAATCAGCTGGGCTGACAGGTTGGGAGTTTGCTCCAGCAACCAATCTGATAGCTGAAAATTGTCATTAGCTGATATAAATCCAATTATCTTTTAATAACAAGTATTCATCGGCTGCTCTGATATAAAGCGTTGTGCATATATGTCAGGGCAGTTCTCAATTTTCATCAGTAAGACTTATGGTACTTTATTTACCTAGGTGGATATTTTATTTGCATGAATGATTTAATTGATTTATGTTGCACTGTCCTGCCCTCTTGATACTGTTGTTGTAAAAGCCGTTTGGGCGAATGAGGAGAATTCGTTGAAAGGTTACCGGTTGGAAGGTATAACCTTAAGTTCTCCTACTGTCTTGTCGGTCAGCTATTACGATTCCTACGACTTCCTTGGTAAAAACGGTATTCCCGATGACGCAACGACAGCTTACTGCGAAACATCGGGTTATGGCAAACGCTATGGAGATGATTGCAAAGGGCAGCAGACGGGAAGCTTGACCGCCCGTTTTACAGACAGGGAATATACAGGCTTCATCTACTCGGTATTGTACTATGACGACCGCTACCGCGTTG
>NZ_QTLK01000050.1:0-7385 GCF_003602705.1 Bacteroides sp. AM16-13 | reverse complement strand
TACTCGGTATTGTACTATGACGACCGCTACCGCGTTGTCCAACGTAAGGGCAATAACGGGCAGCACGGTACTGAATCCGTTTATACGGCTTACAACTTCGAGGGTAGCCCAACGAAAGAGAAACATGTGCACATCGTTCCCGGACAGGCGTCGGTTACCGAGGTTCATACTTATACCTACGACCTTGCGAACCGCCTGTTGAAGAGCGTTTATCAATTGAATGACAAGGATTCTATCACTTTGGTTGACAATATTTACGACGAGGTCGGTCGTCTGTTTGTAGACAGGCGCAACGGTGTTCCTGAATTGCGTACTACCTACAGTTACAATCTCCGTTCGTGGCTGAAAGGAGTCAGCAGCCCGTTATTCAGCCAGACTTTGAACTATCAGGAGACTATTAATGATATTGCCCCTTGTTATAATGGCAATATCAGCAGTCTGTTTTGGCGTACGGCACAGAATGATGTATCAAACGAATTGATTAGTTCTCCTGAAAAAGGTTATAGTTTTACCTATGACGGCCTTTCCTGCCTGAAAGACGCTGTTTATGGTGAAGGTACAAGCCTGAATCAAAACGGTAACCGTTTCAACGAACAGATAACCGGCTATGACAAAATGGGTAATATTCTGGGTCTGCTTCGTTACGGTCAAACGGGTACGGATTCTTACGGTCTGATTGACAACCTGAATCTGACCTACAATGGCAATCAGCTACAGTCCGTTTATGACAATGCCACCAACTCCGTATTTGGCAATGGTATGGAGTTTAAGGATGCAGCCCATGAGACTGTCGAGTATGCTTATGATAAAAATGGTAACCTGACTAAAGATTTAAACAAGAATATAACTGAAATTCAATATAATATCTTAAATTTGCCTAGTCACATTAGTTTTGCTGACGGAAGTAGTATTGTCTATGAATATGCGGCAGACGGCAGTAAAGTCCGTACCACGCATACTATAAATGATAACGTCACGTCTACTGTTTATTGTGGCAATGCGATCTATGAGAACGGCAGTTTGAAGATGTTGCTGAATGAGTCTGGTTATTATAGTTTCCAAGATAACAAGTTCCACTTTTACATTAAAGATCATCAGGGAAATGTCCGTGTAGTTGCTGATGAAACTGGTAAAGTTGATGAAGTGAATGATTACTATCCTTTTGGTGGTTTGATGTCTAATGCATGTAATAATGTGCAACCTTATAAGTATAATAGTAAAGAGTTGGATCGGAAAGGTGGATTGAATTGGTATGATTATGGGGCTAGACATTATGATGCGACCATAGGTAGATGGCATGCGGTGGATCTGTTAAGTGAAAAGTATTACGATTGGAGTCCGTATAATTATTGTTTAGATAATCCAATAAAACTAATTGATTCAGACGGAAAAGCTGCAATAATTCCTCCTTTCTTCTTTGGAACCGCTAATCCTTTAGTTACAGCGGGCAGTCGTATGACAATGTTTGGAACAGCGGATAAAGTGGTCAAGGCACTGCCCAAAGAGGAACACCATATTATTCCAAGATCGTTGGGTAAACATGATGTTGTAAAAGCGGCAAGAGAAGGAGGCTTCAAACTGGAAGGGAAGGAAAATAAAATGACTGTTGATAAATTCAGTAAAGCTACTGGGGAAGGACAGCATGGAAAGCATCCGAACTATACGGAACAATTACGTAAAGAATTTGATAATTTCGGTAAAAGGAATCCTAATGCTTCTCCTGAACAAAGTGCAAAATTTGTAAGAGGACAAGTATCTAATGCTAAAAATGCAATAGAGAACAACTCTAATACAAAGATAAATGATTTGGAATTAAAAAATACAACTTTGCCAACGGATGAAATAAAAGTCACTAAGCCGATAGAACCAATCAAACCGATAAAGGTTATTAATCCATGGGAAGTTTAACTTAAAACATTATATTATGAACTATTTTATAGTAGATGATTCTTTAAATGAGAAAATCGTAGGTAGCGATTTTCCACAAGTATACAAATTCATTAAGGGATATGATGAAGATGCGCCAAATTCTTTATTAAGCCTACATAAGTATTGGGATACCTTTCCAGATTATGAACCCAATCTTGACGGAGTAATGCTGGCAGGTTATGCCAAACTTACAGACTTTGTCAGCAGTGGGTTCGGTAGTCGCCTGCGTATTATGAGTCCTAAAGCTAAAGCCGTTCTTGAACAATTTGATTTATGTACTCATCGATTCTATCCTCTTGGGCTATATAAAAGGAAGATTAAGTATGATTATTTTCTTCTTCACATAGCTTCTGCGTATTCGGATTATGTGGATTATGAAAGAACTTCATTTGTGGAACAGAATTTTATAAATGGTTATAAATCAGAATCTTTTTTTGTTAAATCAAAAAAAGAATTTTGGGAAAGAAGGGAGAAAGTGGAGAACGAGAAGGGAATCTCTTGGGGTATATGGGGTGATAGAATTGTAATGAGCAAAGACTTTATCCCTAAACTGGATTTCTTTGAGATTTGCATACTTGATGGAAGTACTTATGTAAGCGAGCGTTTGAAGGAAGCTATCGAGAATGCAGGATTGACAGGCTGGGAATTTACTCCGGCAACTAATTTGATTGTAGAAGATTGATATTTGAAAGTAAATTCAATATTCAAACTTCTTATTTTAGGCAGACAGCTGCTCTGATTGGAATTGATTTTCTATATCAGGGCAGTTCTTCTTTTTTTATCCACCTCTTTCCTCTCCACATTCAGGGCAAAGGAAACCCTGGCGAAGGTATCATACAGTCGACATTTGACGAATTTACCTACCAATATCGCTACGACGCGCGTAACCGCTGTATCGCTAAAAAACTTTCTGGTACCTGCTTTGAGCACCCGTTGAAAACAGGTATCTTTTCTTCCAACTTCTCTTATACGGATACATATGATACCAGTCTGCATCTCCGTAGCCGTCATGATAGCAAGCTAGGCAGTGAGTTTTTTTATCAGGTCGAATTTTCCAATCCGATGTCGGTATCAATTGACACATATGGCTCTGTGGTGAAGGATACTCATCTTAGTCTCCTTCCTGTGTATGACGGCTCCGCGTTGAACGAGGTGGTGGAGGAATATGGTCCCGGCAAGAGCTGGCATACTACGGGACATTCCGTGAAGAATGACCGCATGACGAACTTTTCCCGGTCTGTGCGTATCTATCAGGCGGAAAAAGATGATAATCTGATAGTGGCAGGCACTTATGCGGAACAAACGCTGGATGCTGTCCGCACTACCGATGAGGACGGCAACGTCACTTACGAGTTCAAGGACAAAACCGGTCGAAAGCTTCTGACCCGCCAAATGAACGGTGACGAAGTTCATGATACCTATACGGTGTATGATGACTACGGTAATGTCCGTTTCGTTCTTCCTCCGCTGGCAGCGGATAGCTTGACGGCGGTACAGTCATATGCTGAAAGCCATCCTGTTTTGCAGAAGTATGCTTACATCTATCATTACGACAAGTATAATCGTTGTATCTATAAGAAACTCCCCGGCTGTGACCCTGTTTATACGGTTTATGACGCTGCCGACCGACCTATTTTTACTCAAGACGGTGAACAGCGCAAACGAAACGAGTGGTTTTTCAGTATTCCCGACGGGTTTGGCCGTGTTGTATTGAGCGGCATTTGCAAAAATCAACCGGCTTATGGTGCGGAGTCCACCCCTTTTGATACTGTTGTTGTAAAAGCCGTTTGGGCGAATGAGGAGAATCCGTTGAAAGGTTACCGGTTGGAAGGTATAACCTTAAGTTCCCCGACTGTCTTGTCGGTCAGTTATTACGATTCCTACGACTTCCTTGGTAAAAACGGTATTCCCGATGATGCAACGACAGCTTACTGCGAAACAGCCGGTTATGGCAAACGTTATGGAGATGATTGCAAAGGGCAGCAGACCGGAATCTTGACCGCCCGTTTTACTGACAGGGAATATACAGGCTTCATTTACTCGGCATTGTACTATGACGACCGCTACCGCGTTATCCAACGTAAGGGCAATAACGGGCAGCACGGTACTGAATCCGTTTATACGGCTTACAACTTCGAGGGCAGCCCAACGAAAGAGAAACATGTGCACAGTGTTCCCGGACAGGCACCGGTTACCGAGGTTCATACTTATACCTACGACCTTGCGAACCGCCTGTTGAAGAGCGTTTATCAATTGAATGACAAGGATTCTATCACTTTGGTTGACAATATTTACGACGAGGTCGGTCGTCTGTTTGTAGACAGGCGCAACGGTGTTCCTGAATTGCGTACTAACTACAGCTACAATCTCCGTTCTTGGCTGAAAGGAGTCAGCAGCCCGTTATTCAGCCAGACGTTGAACTATCAGGAGGCTATTAATGATATTTCCCCTTGCTATAATGGTAATATCAGCAGTCTGTTTTGGCGTATGGCACAGAATAATGCTTCAAACGCATTGATAAGTTCTCTTGAAAAAGGTTATAGTTTTACCTATGATGGCCTTTCCCGCCTGAAAGACGCTGTATATGGTGAAGGTGCAAGCCTGAATCAAAACCGTAACCGGTTCAACGAACAGATAACCGGCTATGACAAAATGGGTAATATTCTGGGTCTGCTTCGTTACGGTCAAACGGGTGCGGATTCTTACGGTCTGATTGACAACCTGAATCTGACCTACAATGGCAATCAGCTACAGTCCGTTTATGACAATGCCACCAACCCCGTATTTGGCAATGGTATGGAGTTTAAGGATGCGGCCCATGAGACTGTCGAGTATGCTTATGATAAAAATGGTAACCTGACTAAAGATTTAAACAAAAATATAACTGAAATTCAATATAATATCTTAAATTTGCCTAGTCACATTCGTTTTGCTGACGGAAGTAGTATTGTCTATGAATATGCGGCAGATGGCAGTAAAGTCCGTACCACGCATACTATAAATGATAACGTCACATCTACCGTTTATTGTGGCAATGCGGTCTATGAGAATGGCAGTTTGAAGATGTTGCTGAATGAGTCTGGTTATTATAGTTTCCAAGATAACAAGTTCCACTTTTACATTAAAGATCATCAGGGAAATATCCGTATAGTTGCTGATGAAGCCGGTAAAGTCGATGAAGTGAATGATTATTATCCTTTTGGTGGTTTGATGTCTAATGCATGTAATAACACACAGCCTTATAAATATAATGGTAAAGAGTTGGATCGGAAAGGCGGACTGGATTGGTATGATTATGGGGCAAGATATTATGATCCTCTAATAGGTATGTTTTTGTCAGTTGATCCTCTATCTGAAAACTTCTATTCTGTTAATCCTTATGCTTATTGTTTGAGTAATCCTTTTAATCGTATTGACCCGACAGGAATGTCTTCACGTTATAATTGGAAAACTAAAAGATATGAGGATGAAGATGGCAATGAAGTTTCTTGGGAAGAAGTACGGGCTGAATATCAATTAGATGGAATGTCTTCTCCTGCTGTTGATGGTCTTAATGATTGGGGACTTTCTAATGAGACTGATGATGGAGGAAATGTTGATGCAATCAGTGGTGCAGCTCCTAAGGTAACATCTCTTAAGATAATAGAACCTAATGCCACTACTGTCATACCTGTAGTGATGCCATGGAAATCTCTGGCAGGAGAGGCTTTCGGAAATATTATTTCTAGATTTATAGGACCTGCATTTTTAATTTTCACTTTACAAGGTGATTCTTCACCAGCATATGTTAAGGAAGCAAAAGATAGTAGCAATAATGAGAAACATGGTGATGGAGGAAGAACATTAAGTAAGGATGAAAAGAGAATCAAGGATTTAAAACAAAAAATAGATCGTTCGCCCAATAAGAAAGAGAAACAAGCATTAAAAAAGAAATTGCAAAATATTAAAAGAAATGGAGAGAAACAACGTGAAGGAGAAGAACATAGTAGAACAAGGAAAAGGTAAGATAAAACTTATATATGTTTTGAATAAGGGAATAGTGGCACGAAATAATGTTGGTGATATTATGTTCTTTCAGTTTGGACAGAATATAACCCCTTATTTGGTTCTACCTTATGATTATATGGAGGCAGATCCCGAGTATCCGGAATGTACGGAAGTGTATTCGTTTTTTAATGAAGGTTTTGCGTTTTGGGTAAGCAAGAAAGATCGGGATGTTCTTTATAAAATGGTTTGTATGTCTAGCTTTATTTTTGAAGGATATGAGTTGATAGGGATGGAATATGATAAGTTTATAAGTTTAAAACTGCTATATCCTGATTATGTTCAATATGATAGTGAATATCCGGGTAGTAATATAAATTTTAGGCATTATACTATATATTATTTCTGTAAATATCAATTTGTATTTTATGTATGGCGAGGAAAAATTAGGAGAGTGTATTTGAAAGACCGTTTTTTTAGAAACAAAACTTACTATATGAGAAATTTTGATGTTGTGAAATATGAAGAATGAGAATTTTATTGGATAATAAAGAACTAATTCTTTACTTGTAATTATCAACTCCTGCATGAACATTGCTCTTGTTTTTGCAGGAGCTTTTCTGCCATGACGATCGGATCCTCGTCCCATGGTAACGACATTTACTTGCACCTATCGTCAGACAACCTGATCACGAAAGAGACGGAATGGCACAGCCTGTCGGAGATGGAGGTAAATCTGGACGAGTTCTTCTGACCCGGCAGATGAACGGTGGCGAAGCTCATGATACCTATACGGTATATGACAATTACGGTAATGTCCGTTTCGTACTTCCTCCACTGGCAGCGGATAGTTTGACGGCAGTACAGTCATACGCTGAAAGCCATCCTGTTTTGCAGAAGTATGCTTACATCTATCATTATGACAAGTATAATCGTTGTATCTATAAGAAACTCCCCGGCTGTGACCCTGTTTACACGATTTATGACGCTGCCGACCGACCTGTTTTTACTCAAGACGGTGAACAGCGTGAGCGAAACGAGTGGTCTTTCAGTATTCCCGACGGGTTTGGCCGTGTTGTATTGAGCGGCATTTGCAAGAATCAACCGGCTTATGGTGCGGAGTCCACCCCTCTTGATACTGTTGTTGTAAAAGCCGTTTGGGCGAATGAGGAGAATCCGTTGAAAGGTTACCGGTTTGAAGGTATAACCTTAAGTTCCCCGACTGTCTTGTCGGTCAGTTATTACGATTCCTACGACTTCCTTGGTAAAAACGGTATTCCTGATGACGCAACGACAGCTTACAGCGAAACAGCCGGTTATGGCAAACGTTATGGAGATGATTGCAAAGGGCAACAAACCGGAAGCTTGACCGCCCTTTTTACTGACAGGGAATATACAGGCTTCATCTACTCGGCATTATACTATGACGACCGCTACCGCGTTATCCAACGTAAGGGCAATAACGGGCAGCA
>NZ_QTLK01000005.1:46629-274167 GCF_003602705.1 Bacteroides sp. AM16-13 | reverse complement strand
TTCACAAGTTAAATACAATTATTATACAACATAAATTGAAAACTAACATATGGTATCAAGTTCATCATCAACTGACACGGGCATGGAAAGGACGGAAATAGATGCTGTCAGAAGGATGCCGCTTGCGGATTTTCTCGCACGGCTGGGGCATGAGCCTGTCAGAAGGAGCGGTAACGAGCTGTGGTATCTTGCCCCGTACAGGGGCGAGCGCACATCCTCTTTCCGTGTGAACGTGGCGAAACAGCTCTGGTACGACTTCGGTTTGGGCAAGGGCGGCGACATCTTCACGCTTGCCGGGGAGTTTCTGCAAAGCGATGACTTCATGAAGCAAGCGAAGTTCATAGCGGAAGCCGCCAATATGACGGTTGCCGGATGGGAAAAGCCCGTCTATCTCTCGAAGCCGACCGAATCCGTTTTTGAGGATGTGGAGGTCGCTCCGCTGCTCCGCTCACTGCTGACGGAGTATTTAGAGGAACGGGGCATCCCTTACGCCATCGCATCCCGTCACTGCTGCCGCTTGAACTACGGTGTGCGTGGGAAACGGTATTTTGCCGTTGGCTTTCCGAACATGGCAGGTGGCTATGAAGTCAGAAGCCGATATTTCAAGGGTTGCATACCTCCGAAGTCTGTATCACTGGTAAAGGCGAATGACATCCCGGCTGACGAGTGCCTCGTGTTCGAGGGCTTCATGGACTTTCTCTCTGCCGTGACGCTTGGTGTAACCGGTAACGCTGACTGTCTTGTGCTGAACTCAGTCGCCAACGTGGAGAAGGCGGCGGGATTGCTGGACGGATACGGGCGCATCGGCTGCTTCCTCGACCGTGACGAAGCCGGACGGCGGACGCTTGCCGCACTTACCATGCGATACGGGGAACGTGTCACCGACCGTTCCTCCCTCTATGACGGTTGCAAGGACTTGAACGAGTACCTGCAACTGACAACGAAAAAACAGAAAAACAACCATCTAAAAATCGAAGAACAATGAACATACTGAACAACAGAAACAAGAGAACATCAATATTCAAGGCAGTGGCGTTATGCCTGATAGCCGCCATGTCATTCACCCTCGTGTCATGTGACGATGACATGGACATCCAGCAGTCCTATCCCTTCACGGTGGAGGTCATGCCCGTGCCGAACAAGGTAGTAAAGGGGCAGACAGTGGAAATCCGCTGTGAACTGAAAAAGGAGGGCGACTTTTCGGGTACGCTCTATACCATCCGCTATTTCCAGTTCGAGGGGGAAGGCTCGCTCAAAATGGATAACGGCATCACCTTCCTGCCTAACGACCGCTACCTGCTGGAGAACGAAAAATTCCGCCTGTACTACACGGCGGCGGGTGATGAGGCGCATAATTTCATCGTGGTGGTGGAGGATAACTTTAGCAACTCCTACGAACTGGAATTTGACTTCAACAACAGGAATGTAAAGGACGACGATCTTACCATCGTTCCCATCGGCAACTTCAGCCCCTTGTTGAAATGATGCGTGTATTCATGACAATGCTCTGTTCACTTCTGACGGTCTGTTCTGTGTCCGCGCAGATCAGCCGCCAAGAGGGAACGGACGGGCAGGCGGCAATCTACCGACTGCCGCTTATGGAACGTGCTTTTTTATGCTGCCGCTACTTTGAAGGCTGGCACTCAGAAAAACACTACCCATACGTCGGTTGGGGTCACAAACTTTTGCCAAACGAGAAGTATTCGGCACGAACCATGACAAAACGGGATGCGGATGAACTTTTGCGGAAAGACCTGCGCAAATTTGTCGCCATGTTCCGTAAATTCGGGGTTGATTCGATTTTGCTTGGCACGTTAGCTTACAATGTGGGACCGGCGAAGCTGTTAGGCAGCAAAACAATCCCCAAAAGCACCTTAATCAAGAAGCTGGAAGCTGGTGACAGGAACATCTACCGTGAGTATATAGCCTTCTGCAACTACAAAGGAAAACGCCACGCCATGCTGCTCAAACGGAGAAAGGCGGAGTTTGCGCTGTTGTATATCCCATAAAAGGACTGACAAAACTGGCAAAAGACGTGCCATATTTAACTTGGCACGTCTTTTGCTCTATCACTTGATAGATTATCGTAGGATTTTCTCGTTAATTGACATCGTTGAGCCATTTTTGCCTATCGGTTTCCAAATAACACTTCAAGTTGTAAGTGTTGTGAGAGCAATACAAAACATAGTTATTAACCATAAAAAGTATAGCGAAATTATGAAGAAAGTATTTAGGAAAATTCAGAAAGGAACAACAAAAATGATTGAACGTATCAAATCGTTGGGGGAAATGGAGACGAAGCAGAAATGTGTAGTTCAACGGTTCGAGATTATCATTCCCCTCCACCAAAAAATAACGACCCAATATATAGCCTCCGCAAGTTTTACTTGCGGATTTTTTAGTTATCGCAGATTGGACAAAGGTTTCTTTGCTACTTTCTTTGTCCGCCATCATGCTCACTGAAAGAAAGTAGGGCGGCTCTCGCCGCCCCGCCACTCAAAAGCGTGTGTAAAGTCCCGTCACCATCGTGAACATTTCCTCCAGCATATCAAAATAGATACCCTCGTGTACGGCAATGTCCTTTGTCTTGCACTCAAAGGTCTTTTTGCTGAACGTCCTGCGGTAGAAGCGCATATTGTAGAGGTCTGCCCCTTCGTCATAGATGATGTCAAGGCGGTTGGCACTTGTTTTGTTCCTTGCAAGGCTCATCCGTAAGCCGTTGCCCATATCTATGAAATCACGGCTACCTGTCATGGCGGTGAAGCGTTTTCCGCCTATCTGCTGTAATATCGTCTTGGCTATCATATCTTTTGTTTTTAGGGTTTTAAGTATTGGCGGTGCGGACACCGCCATCCCGTTCAAAATTCTCGCATTTCGGAAATGGGGGTCTGCCGTTGTAGCCACTCTTTCACACATTCCATATTGTACTCGCTCGTGATGACTGCCGTATGGCTGTCGGTGGCGGTGAAACGTGTGCTTTCGTAATCATCTATCCACCCCTTGAGGGTGTCCGTTCCCCACGCTCCGGTATCGTCAAAGATACCGTCCAATGCCGTGATAGGTTCGCTGAACTTGACTATCAGCGTTTGATAGGTCGTGTTCATAGTCTGTCCTCCTTTCCCTTCTTTGCGTTCAGCCACTTGTCCCGTGCGGCTCGGCACTCGTCCAACGTGGGTTTGACACAAGAGAACAATTCTCTCTCTATGGGGTGGCGGTAGTCGTACTGCACAAGTGTCCGCCTGCGTCTTCCGATACCCGATTGGAAACGCTCGTATTTCTCCGTACCTGCTTCCGCGCAGGTGCTTACTCCGTTGATGGTCATTCGTGTTGTCATAATGTTGCTTTTTAGATGGTTAAAAATGTACTGACAGAACTCTGTTCTTCATCACCATTTCGGGGTTGCTTGTGTAGCGTTGGTGCAGGTAGAAATGGTGTGAGCCGAAGCCGTAAAGGAAAAACTTGTCAAGTTCGTGCTTCTCGGCAAACTCCTTTACGCTCTTTCTCAATTCCCCCTCACTCGTTGTGAGAGTGAGGAGGTTCACAAATTCAAGGAACATCGTGGGGATTGCATCATCCCACACACAAATCATACTTTCAATTCTTACTTCCATATCAATGTTGTTTTAGGGGTTATGCTATGCCGCTTTCATCCGCTCACGGATAAGGTTGGCGTTCTTGTTCACAAGGTCTATGATGCGCTCGTGATATTCGGTGTCCTGGTTGTGCTTGCCGTGGCACTGCACCACTTCGAGGGTTCGCAAGTCCACCTCTACGGTTTCAATAATCTCATCGCCAATCCTTGCCGATAGTATGAGGGTGTCGGCTTTCTTGTAGTATCCACTGCCAAACACGCAGATGCCCTGCGTCTTGCCCTCGTTGTAATACTCGTCTATGCTTTCAAGCACCTTGACGATTATTTCCTCGTCCGTGATTACCAAGCCGAAGAATTTGGATTTGTTGGCGATGAAATCCTCCGCATCTTTCTTTCGTTGGAGTTGTCGCTGTTGCTCACGCTCACGCCTTTCAATCTCCCAACGGCGTTGCTCTGCGGCTCTTTCCTTCTCGTGTATGGCTTCAATTTTTCGGGTTGCGTTGTCGTGTGCCGCCATGAAATCTTCGGGACAGATGTTCTTCGGGTTACGGAGGTCTTGACCGAGTTTTTTGAGCATACGCAGATAGTCGCACCACATTGAGAGGTTGTCTATCTGATACTTGTGACGCTTGGCAATCAGATATGATGCCCAACATTCATCGGCAGTACGGGTATTGAAAAGAAAGTGTTTCATGACCTCAATCTCACCGCCTTTCATAAGGGTTTCAATTCTTGGGTCTGAAAGCAAGGCTTTGAAAAGACGCACGGGGGAGATGCCGTGGAAATCGCCCTTGAAGCCGTTACGTCTGAGTTGGGGCAATATCCTCATCTTTGGATATGCACAGCTTCTTGCCACCACATCATCGTATAGGCTGTTGTGCGGTCTTACCTCCATATCGCTGCCTAATGCCCACACATCGCAATAGCAGAAAAGGAAGCCACGGAGCAACGCCATGTCCGTAACCTTGCCGTCGGGTGAAATCCAACGCTGCACGACCTCGTGGCAGTAGAAACGCATCGGTTCGCCTTTCCTGCTCTCGCATCTGACCTGCGCCACGCGGATTACCTGATACCCTTTGCAGGTGGTTATCACGCTGAAATTCTGCGTTTCCTTGTAGATGCGTCTGCGTGTGTCCTGCACTTTGAGTTCGGCATGGCATTTGGGGCAGGTGCAGCCTTCAAGGGTGTCGCATAGTCCGCTGTCGCTGTGCCACTCGTGACCGCAGTCGGAACAGGTGATGTTCCCTTTCTTGGTGCGGTAGCCGATATGCTCAACGCAGTGGCGGTATGCCCAATCTATTTGTGTCGCTGATATGGGGCGAAGGTTGGCGGAAAGTCTTGCCACCTCTTTCTGTATCTTGGTCTTCGGTTTCATAAGCCTAAATCAAATAATGAGGGTTGGGGTTGGTTTTCTTTTCTCGCTGACGGTCTGTGGCGGTTCTGCAACTTGCGGAGTTCCTCCTCTTGGTATTTGCGGACAGCGTTCTGACGTGCCTCCGCCTTTTCCTCTGCCGTGAGTTTCACAACGTGGTTCACAACCACTTGGCAGTCCATCGGTTTGCCCACCTCTATCTCGTTTTCCTCATAGTAGTGGATGGCTTGCCCGAATATCTCTCCGTCCGTGAAACCGTTGCAACCGCTTTTCTGCACATAGTTCAGAATGTGGGTCACGCACTCGTCCATGTTCTTGGCAGGGTTGCGGTACTTCTTTGCAAATAGCGCATCTTCCTCCGCACGCTGTTCCAAGTACATATATATCGTTCTCTTGAAATGGTCTGTTCCTTTCATATCGCTGTCATTTTTAGATTATCTGTTTCAGTATCTCTCTCCAATAGGTCGGCTCTACCTCGCTGAGAAGGAAGTCCATGAAATCCCTCCGTGCGTCCTTGTTCAGTTCGTGGTACAATCTTCGGAAAGTTTCAAAATTGCCGTTGATGTACGTTTCCACCATATACACGAAGATGTTGTCCACCTCGTAATATCTGCACTGCTGCGCTGCCGTCTTGCTGTTTCTTTTTGCCATGTCGGTAAGGGTTAAAGGGTGAATAACCAAAGGATGAAGCCAAAGAAGGCAATGGTGGAAAGGATAGCCACGATTACACCTATCGCCACTCGGAACACTCCGTTTACAATCTCTCTGATGATGCCCCAAAGGATGCCGAACACCCCGAAGGCGGTGCGCATCATCAAGCCGCATATCGCCAACCCGATGTGTTGCGCCATTTGTCTGAAATTTGCCGTTGCCGTCATATCTTCGCTGTTTTTGATTTTTTTGTTTTTAATGCGGATTCAAGAGCTGAGGGAGTTGAGTTTCAAACTATCTTATCTGCCTCTCGTTTATCCGACATTTTTTTTATGCGTCTTTCTGTCGCATCGGTCGTTTTCGTTTCGGGTGCTTGAAAAGGTAGGGATTAGGGAATGCAAGGTTTTTCGGTCAAAATACTACCCGCAGGGCTGGAGATTTTTACCGAAAACAGGAGGCTTGACCTTGCTTTCCCGTCCAATCCCGGAATTACCTTTGCGCCCAGAACGAAAATGACTGACTGATGCGGCTTACTGAAAGGCGCAAAATGGAGGTAAACGAAAACAGAGGCAGATTGTGTAGAAAAAAACTTCAGGGGAAAATCCGTAAAAAAAAGAATCACCAAAAGGAAAAAGACATCACCGGAAGCGTGAAAAGGGCAAACCACAACAAAGGAAGTATGATTGTTTCCGATCCGACGGAACTTGTTCAGCCGGGTGGCAACAATCATTCTTCCCGGTTTGTCCGGCTGTGTGTGGGCGCCTGTTTCATTCATGGGGCAGGCTGACACACTCTGCATTCACTTTCCGCTTCCGGCAAAAGAGACAGCGAAAAAAGAAAAATCATTTGAAAACCCGTAAAAGCACCTCTTGGCATAGGCGCAAAAGAAAGGGGCATTGCTTCATCTGTCTAAACATCGTTTAGGCGTGAGGCAATGCCCTTTTCTCCAGCTATGCGGTAGTCGGCACACGTTTGTTCCAAACTCGTTTTGGGCAATGGTGTGCCGACGGACAATACCGCTTTTACGGAAAATTCTTATGAATGAGGGGATAAAAAACGGGAGTTTATATCAAAATCTCGAATTAAATAGCTACTTTTGCATACGAAGAGTTCTTTGAAGGTTACGCAACGCGCAGAAGGATAATGCAGTAGATAACTAACTAAATCGTAACCTATTACTATCAAGAGCAATTAACCTACGCTCATTTCCAATAAATTACACTCTTTTCGTAACTTCTGTATGCAAAGTTACAATAAAAAGAGGAATAAAGGCAGACGGTTTGTTTTTAGAACCGAATCTCCATTTAATTTCATAGAAATCTCTATCTTTGTTACTCGTTTTTTTTGAGTTTGAATTTTAATTGGATATACAATAATGAAAATAGGAGATAAAGTACGCTTTCTTAGTGAGGTAGGCGGTGGAATCGTAACTGGATTCCAGGGAAAGGATTTTGTGTTGGTAGAAGATGCAGATGGGTTTGATATTCCAATGCCGATACGCGAGTGTGTCGTGATTGAAACAGATGACTATAATATGAGGCGTAAACCCGGTTCGTCTGCGCCGAAACCGGAAGAACCTGTTAAACCGGTAAAACCGGAGATGCCTGTTATTCAACGTCAGCCGGAGGTGCGTGGAGGAGATACTTTGAATGTATTTCTGGCTTATGTGCCCGAAGACGCAAAAGCGATGATGACTACTCCTTTTGAAACTTATCTGGTAAATGATAGCAATTATTATTTGTATTACACTTATTTGAGTGCCGAAGGGAAAGCATGGAAGAACCGTTCGCACGGTTTGGTGGAGCCTAATACAAAATTGCTGTTGGAAGAGTTCACCAAAGATGTACTGAATGATATGGAACGGGTGGCTGTTCAGTTGATCGCCTTCAAGGACGGTAAGCCTGCGGCTATCAAACCGGCTGTTAGTGTGGAGATACGGATCGATACCGTGAAGTTCTATAAACTTCATACCTTTAGCGATTCTGATTTCTTTGAAGAACCGGCTTTGATTTATGACATTGTGAAAGATGATATGCCTGCCAAACAAGTATATGTTTCGGCGGAGGAGATTCAAAAGGCTTTGTTGCAGAAGAAGTCTGTAGATAAACCGAAGTCACAACCTATTGTGAAACCAAACCATACTACTCATGGCGGAAAGAGCGGAATTATTGAAATAGATCTTCATATTGATTCTTTGCTGGATGATACTCAAGGGATGGGCAATGCTGAAATACTGAATTATCAATTGGATAAGTTTCGCGAAGTGATGGAAACTTATAAGAATAAGCGTGAACAGAAGATTGTCTTTATTCACGGCAAGGGGGATGGGGTACTTCGAAAGGCTGTCATTGATGAATTGAAACGGAAATATAGTAATTGCCGTTATCAGGATGCTTCTTTCCAGGAATATGGATTTGGAGCTACGATGGTGACTATTAAATAATGGGATAAAAAAAGTGGAAGCCCAAACTGGCTTCCACCCTCTCTCTCTTTTGCATATTACTCATTTTACTTATTCAGTTCAATACCTTTATTCTGTAAAGTGATGTTCATCAATGCGGCATACTTGGCATACTGTTCAGCACTAAGAGTCTTTCTCATCAGCTTCAAGTTACCATAAACAGCGTTACGCAATTTAGCTTCTTTATCTTTCTTTGCTGTTGTGGCTCTTGACATCTGTTCGGAGAAATAATCGCAGATGTTTGCAACCTCTTCACTCTGAACTGAATTCAAGTTCAAATATTTACCTAATTTACTAACATTGATGTTACCTTCCCATTTTGCAGTTGTAGGTTGATTTCCGGCTGCAAATGTTGTAGCAGCAAGGCAGAGCGCTGCCACTAATGTTAATCCTAAACGTTTCATAATACCTACTTTTTTAATTGTTATACCTAAAAACTATTCCTAAAAACAAATCTAATACCTATTGAAAATTAGTCTAAGCGCTTAGTTTTTTCTTTTTACCTATGCAAATATAAGAATATGTTTTATAGCATAAAAATAAAGAAAAGGAAAAGATTCTATTTAGCCTCATTTCTTGATGTAAGTCAAGAGATGATATGCTTTTTGATACAAAAACGGTTCTTTATGAAACATATTTGTAATACGTGTGCGAAAACGATAGTGGAAATAATCTGCTTTTTAGGATTTATTCCTATTAAAATGATATTGAGCAAAGGAACGTGACTAGGAAAGGAACACTGAAATCAACAACAAAACCATGGAAAATGGAAATGATTACAAATTCTTTTCCCGAATATCGGGTAATAATAGGAAGAGTGGTATCCATTGTAGTGGCTCCACCAACAGAAATAGGGGCTAGCTTTCCGAAATACTTCACTAATAATGGCGCACACAGCAAAGCGATGATTTCACGCATGATATTGGAAAGTAACGCAATAGTTCCCAATTCGGGACCTTTGTATTCGGTAATGAAAATGCTGGAAAGTGAATAATAGCCAAATCCGGCTCCGACTGCCATACAGTCTAAAGGACCTCGTTGGCTCATAAAGGCTCCTGCTACGGCGCAACCTGCTAATGTGCCAATGATCGTCATGATGGGAAGGAATACAAGCCGCGGATTCAGGGAGCGAAAACTCTTCAAAGTATTCGGATCGTTGCCGATACTGATGCCTACGCAGAACATGAGTCCGCAGAGGGCATAGTAACTGAGCTTGCTGTCGGTGAAGTCGTATGGAATAAGATGATAAACTCCGCAAAGAGTACCGATAATGAAGAAAGAGACGATAATCAAACTACCTTTCATGCTTTTGTCTCCTTTCCTCTATTCCATCTATATAATAGGTACCATAATCCCCAGGCACATAACGTACTTCCTGCAACGGCAGCTACCGTGATGATAATAGCTTCCAGTCCGAGAGTATGCAAACCTTTGATAATAGATTCGTTACCTCCTACATCTATTCCGAGAAGAAAGAGGAGAATCCATATAAGAAGAGTAATTATCTTGTGTATCCATGATAGTTTTTTACTGCGTAACAAGTAGCCAAGAAGCATGCCTGTCAGCATAATTCCAATAATGATAAACATAGTTAGTGCCTGCTTTTTGGCTGCAAAGATAGTATTAAATGTATATCCCGACTAATCTCCTCCACGATTTCTTTCGTAGCCATTGACAAACATTCGGTCATATCATTCAGGCAAGCGGCATTGGCGGACGGTGAATCTTCGAATCTTTGCGCTTTGGTAGTTTGCTGATATTCTGTAGAGTAAGTTTTATCAAGCAGGCAATCTTCCTTTTGAGTGAGGCGGATAGAAATGGCAAGACTGGAAGCTGCCGGGCGAATTTTGTTATTGACAACCTCCAACATTTCTCCCTCAAACCAGGGGATGCTTGACTGGTTGAGTTTGATTCTGCCACACGTCTCATTCTTTCTGATTTTTACTTCCAGCCGATAGGCGGAATCGGGAATCATTTTTCCTTTCTGATTATCTATCAGATGACAGCAGGTGCTACTGTTACATTCGGTAAGCAGTGCCTCCGTCAGAAATTCCCGATAGAGTTGGGTGAGAGAAGATTCTCCTAACCGAAGATGGAAAAGCTCACCCTCATAGTTATATAATAGTAGCGGAATATATGCAGACTTTTTTCGTTTCACGCTGGTGTAATAATCCATGTTGGAATAGTCGATGAAGTCCAGATATACGGTTTGATCTGCTTTCTCCTGATAGATAGGAGAAGTGAGCTCGTAATACAAGCTGGATTTTAAGGCTTGTATCTCCCTTAGCATACTCCGGCTGCTTCGGCAGGAACAGAACAGCGGTAATGCGATGAGTATAAATAGCAGGTGATGAGTTTTCATATCCATGGCTTTTCTATATGAATGATTTTGCTTGTCTCCGTACTGATCCCGACAATCCCAACCCCTCCGTGCACATTGCCGGGATATTTGATTGGTTCGTTTATTGTCTCATCATAAGCGTCGGAATCTGCCAGGTTGAGTGCTTTCAGATAGTAATATTCGGTTTCTGTAATGCTTAACAGACGCACAATCATATCCATCTTTACATTCGTTCCATATTTGGAAAGCCCCTCAACATTTGTCTGGTTGTAAACTGTCATGGTATAAGATGTATTTTTGAATCGTGAGTCGTCAAATACCCCATATATATTCTTCACGGTGTCGAACATGCCATTATCTTCGTCATCGCTGTTGGTAGGCTGTCCGTCCGTCAATACAACATCTTCGCGGGATATAAAATGATAACGGTGTGTGGTTTGAGTGACATATTCGCCTATTTCATTATTATAGTCTTTCACTGTCATTTGCTTATCCATGATAAGTCGATAGAAATTATTTTCGTTGGGGCGATCTTTGATGTTGATTTTATATCGGAGATAATTCTGTGTATAATAATACTGTGTCAGTGGAACAGTGACCGTATCGATATCAGTTATTTCGTTGGGACGCTGTGGAACGGTAACTTCAGCCCATGCGTGATACTGCCCGTCGTCAGTGAGAGCGTCGATACGTACTACATCTCCGGGAGAGAACTTGCCGGAAATATTGAAGCGGCATTGCATATCTCCTTCCGCCTGGGGTGGGAGCGGACGTAAACTTTCTGACAACTGTCCGTTAACACGTACTTCCACGGTGGCTTTTTCTGCATGAGTGGCGTATCCTCTTCCCGTGAAATTGAGGTAAAGAACATTGGTCAGACTATCTGCGTTGATTAGTGCGTTCATCACTAGTTTGGGGGGATTGTCCTTTACACTAAACGGGAGTTCGTTTTCGCAAGATACTGTTGTCAGTAATGCTATTAACAGGATAAATGGATAATATATACGAGTTCTCATAATGGGTTTAGAATTTATAAGTGTAAGTGAATGATGGAATTAATGGAAGTATAGTATACTTCTTGATAATCGGTTTGTAGGGATCGTTTTTGCTGGTGCTGCGATATACGAAGGTAGGATTCATCGCATTATATGCATTATACAGACTGATATTCCAGGTACGCATACCATGTTTGGTCTTTTTGTTGAAATTGACTCCCACATTCAACCGGTGACTGGCTGGTAACCGGTAATTATTACGATGCTCCACATACGAAGCTTCTCCGATGGTGGGTGAAGTTATGCCTGAATCAAAATAATCTCCATATCCATATCCTCCTCCAAATCCGTTGTTTGTGCCATCGCTAGGACGGATGACAGCGGTTTTCTCTTCAGGGATTGTACTTGTTCCACCTGTATAAAACACCCAGGAAGCACCGATGTCGATACGGTCGCTGAACTTATGGTTGATTGTCAGGTTGATATTGTGTCTTCGGTCATATTTATATGGGAACCGTTCACCGTTGTTGATACCGCCTTTGGCAAACTGACGATCACTTTTGGATAAAGTGTAGGACAACCATCCCGTTGTTCTTCCAAGGGTTTTCTGTGCCATAAACTCAATGCCGGCCGAACGTCCTTTGCCCATTTCCACTTTGTTTTCCCAACCGGAGGAAGAACCGAAGAAACTGACGCCTTCCTTATATTCCAGCACATTATACATATCCTTATAATACCCTTCTACCGAGAATTCCCATCCTTTGATTCCCGTATAGTATCCGCCCAATGAATATTGGTGGGAGCGCATTGGCTTGATCTTTTTAGTGACCGGAACCCATAAATCCGTAGGCATGGCAATGGGCATTGACGATAGTAAATGTACATATTGGCTCATTTGGGTATAAGATGCTTTCAGGGTTACATCTTTTCCCAATTGATAGCGTGCGGAAACACGTGGTTGCAAGGAAAAGTAACTTTGTTTTTGCACATGAAACAATGAGAAATGCAGTCCGAGATTCAGGCGCAGACGAGCATTCATCTTGATGTTGTCTTCCAGGTAAGCGGATAACTCATGTCCGTAAATCCGGTTGTTGGCTATGCTGTGGTAGGTTGTGTCCAGGTCTATTTTATCTCCTGTCTTATTGGAGATTTTGGATGTCATGACCTCCGGACGGAACCGATGATAGATATATCCTGTACCAAATTTAATGTGGTGTGCGGGAGACGGGTTATAATCGAAATCGATCTGATAGCTCCAGTCATTGATTCCCGAACGATAATCGGCTGAATATCGGTTGATTATCGAAGCTCCCATGCTGTTAGCATATTTATTGTTGTTGTATGAGTTGACGTCGAATAAATAGTTGTTGTAAGAGACGGTTGTGTTGCTGAACAGACGGTTGTTGAATATATAGTTCCATCTGGCGGAAACAATGGTATTTCCCCAATTCATTGTGCTTCCATCCTTGGAGTCGGTATCTCCATCATAATTGGCGGCAAAATGATCTTTTCCATTGTAAACGCTTAGATAGATACGGCTCCGGTCGGAGAATTTATGATTGATTTTGGCATTGATGTCATAAAAGTAATAACCATATTCTTCATCATTCGGCATAAATGGCTTGGCGATGAGATCGACATACGAACGTCTGGCGGAAATGTTGAAAGAGGTTTTTCCTTTCACAATCGGACCTTCCAGATTGATTTTGCTGGTTAGTAATCCGATACTAAGCGTACCGTGGTATTTCTGCATGTCTCCGTCATTGGTGCGGACATCAATGACGGAAGAAAGACGTCCGCCGAAGCGTGCCGGAAAGGAGCTTTTGAATAGCGTTACCTTTTTGACAGCCTCCGGAGTAAAAACCGAAAAGAATCCGAACATGTGGTCTACGTTGTATACAGGAGTTCCATCCAGTAGAATAAGATTCTGGTCCGGACTGCCGCCGCGTATATACAGTCCGGCTGAACCGTCTACTCCTGCCTGTACGCCAGGCATCAGCTGGATGGCTTTCATGACATCTGCCTCTCCCAATATGCTCGGCGTATTTTTAATCTGTGTCATCGGAATTTCGATAGAGCCCATCTGGGTAGCTACGGTGCCCGTTTCAGTTTTATCGGAAACGATCACTACCTCCTGCAACTGCGTGTTTCCCTGCATACGGATATTCAGCAATGTATCTTGTGAGAGCGTAAAATGATGCGCTTCTGTGGCATAACCCAGATAGGAGAAACGCAGTTCGGTTTCTCCTTCGGGCAAAGTGATGCTGTAAAAACCGTAAGGATTGGTGGTTGTTCCTTGATTCTGATGACTCTCAATGATATTGGTTCCAATCAACGTCTCGGAAGACGTTCCATCCGTGACATATCCGCTGATAGTGAACTTACGGCCTACGGTTTTTGATTCTTTTTTCTTTTGCAGTAGAATATGGCGGCCGGTGAACTGATAACTGATCTGCTCATTCTTGAATACGAGGTCAAGTATTTCACGCAATGGTTTATCCTTTACCTGCAAATTGATTTTATGTTTGATGATAATTTCCTCGCCATAGATAAAAGAATATCCGGTTGAGTTTTCAATCCGCTTGACGAATTCTTTTAGTGTGGCGTTTCGTAGTGTCAGCGAAAGTCGGGCGTCCGCATTTTGCGCGTATATTTGTGTGGTGATAAGGAGTGCTACCCCTATCAGAACAATGGTTCTGATAGGGAAGCGATCTTGGAATATAATATTCATCTTAGTCTGGTTTAGCAGTGATAATAATCTGTTTCTTGTTTTGTGAGTAGTCGAAATAACCGGCATTATGTAATACAGATAAAATAGTTGCCAGATCTTCTCCATTGCGGAAACGTGCTGTGATCCGGTAATTTTGCAAAGCTGTGTCGGCTATGTGAATCGTTGCTCCGAATGAGTTGGACAGTTCGCGGGCAATCTCCTGTAAAGGTAGGTCATCGAATATAAACTCTCCCTGCCGCCAGGAAATTTCATCTTCTACGTTTTCTAAAACCTTGCGGGTGAGTTTTTCTTCCACCTTATTATATATAGCAATCTCATTCGGTTTCAAAATCACACGAACTGACTTGCTTTTATTGCTGACTGCTACCGAACCTGTCAATAACGTTGTCTTTACATCCGGATTGTTCTGATAGGCATCTACGTTGAAGTGAGTTCCCAACACCTGAACGTCAATCGTTTCAGTCTGCACGATAAACGGATGTTTTTTGTTCTTGTTTACTTCAAAATAAGCCTCCCCATTTAGTTTCACTTCCCGCTTGTCCGATTTGAACTTTTCAGGATAAGAAAGTGAAGAATAATGGTTGAGAGTGACGGTGCTGCCATCAGGAAGACAGACTGTGCGTGTCTCTGCCAAGGTGGAAACCGTTTGTATCGTGACCGGTTGCATATATAAATAGGCTGTCCATACCGATAGGCAAAGTAGAGCTACTGCCGCCGCTGCCGAGAAAGTACGTATCAGTGTCAGACGCCGGGTATGTGACTTCAGTCTTTTCTCTAGTTCCGGGTAACTGGCTGTTGCTGAAAACCGTCCTCGCGGTGAACGTGTGGAAGCGACGAGCTTGTTCAGTATTTCTTCTAATTCCGTATCGGTGTATTTCATCTTTTTTCTGTATTGCTCTTGATCTATTATTTTCGTTTCAACAGAATGGTCAGTTTGCTGATTCCTCCTTCTTTCCACTGGGGAGTGCAGGATAAAGTGACATTCTGCTTCTTCAATATCATCTGTTTAGGATAGATTTTTATGACAGTTGTTGCTGACTTCTTACCCGCTTTGATGATTACTTTTTTTTCTGTTAGCTGTACCACTGCTGCTTGTCCTACTACCGGAGGGGGTGTGGCAAGTACTACCGTCCGGTCTTCTTTTGTTTTTTCTGTTGCAACAATTTTAATTTTCAACTCACATTCGGATTTGTCGCTTTCACATTCTACTGTTTCCTTCGAATGTTCAAATCCTGCATAGTCCTTTGGTAGGTTGTCGTTGTCATTGTTGCATGAAAACAGGCACAGACAAACTGAAAGAAGGACAAAGATTCCCATGTTTGCGTCATTTAGCTTTTTCATTTTCTGTCTTTTTTAGTGATTGATTGACTTATTTGTTGATAAAGACCGGAGGGTGACAGAAACTCCCTACGCTCTTTGTCTAAAAGAATGTTAATCTATTTCGGCCCGGCTAATCATCTCTTTTAAACGTGTGATTGCTTTCTGAAGTTGTGCGTCCACTGTATTCATGCTGATGCCTAATTCTTCTGCTACTTGTGCGTAACTCTGTTTTTCTTCACGGATGCGGATGAACACTTCCCTGCAACGTTCCGGAAGCCGGTCGAGTGCTTTTACGTAAAGAGCAAACAGTTCTTCACTGATGAGCGATTCTTCCGGTGAATAGCTTTGTTCTTGAGGCTCCGGCAGAGAATCGGGATGAATAAGCGTATGTCTTGATTCTTTTTCCAGATAATTGAGCGAAGCATTTTTGACGAGAATGAAACAATAATCTTCAATGTTTCTCACATCAAGCAAATTGCTGCGTTGCTTCCATAGTTTCAGGAATACATCGAGAACGATTTCCTGCGACCATTCTTCCTGTTTCACATAATAATAGGCAATACGAAAGAGACGATCGTAAGTCATGTTGTAAAAGTCCCGGAAAGCAGTTTGCGAATCCAGTTCTTTCATTTGCCGCAATAACTTTCTTACTTCTGATTCGGTCATCGGCTTTTTGTTTGTTTGGTTAGTCTACCCAAAGTAAATCACTCATTATACTATCGGAAATAAAAATCCCTTCACGCGTCAGGCGCAAAGCTCCGTTGTATTCCTCCAGTTTACCATTTTTCAGATAAGGTGCAGCCATTTTTTGGCAATACTCCCACATTTCATTGCCGAACATCTGTTTCAGTTTCTCTATAGGTGTTCCCCATACGGTACGTATGGTAGTGATAATAAATTCGTTGTAGCGGGTGGTTGGGGCCAGATACTCTGTCTCGAAAGCACGGCAGTCTTCTTCTATACCTTTTATATAGGTGTCGATTGCAGACACATTCCATTCCCGTGTCATTCCGTCAAAAGAATGTGCCGATGGTCCGCATCCCAGATAAGCTATTCCTTTCCAATAGGAAGTGTTGTGGCGGGAATATTTTCCGGGGCGGCAGAAATTGGAAATCTCATAGTGTTCAAATCCTGCTTTCTGCAAATGCTCTATCAGTAATGTGAAAAAATCTAAACTGGAGTCTTCGTCTACCTCGGATATCTGGTGCTGTTTTAACATATTATATATAGGTGTATCTTCCTCATAAATCAAGTGATAGGCGGAGATATGCTCTACATTCAGACTGATAGCCTGGCTGAGATCGTTTTCCCATCGTTCTTTTGTTTCTCCGGGCAATCCGTAAATTAGGTCGATACTGATGTTCTGGAAACCGGCTTTCCGGCATCTGTCAATTGCTTCGATGGCTGTACGGGCATTGTGGCGGCGTTTCAATAGTTTGAGCGTAGCGTCATCAAAAGTCTGTATTCCCATGCTGAGGCGGTTGAAAGGAAGTGAGGAAAGCATTTCCAGATATTCCTGCGATAAATCATCCGGATTAGCTTCCAGAGTGATTTCCTGACAATGATTCAATCCGTAGTGCTCGCGGATGGTATCAAATATCTGTTCAAAATCCTCTTTTTCCAGTTGAGACGGGGTTCCGCCACCGAAATAAATAGTTTCTATATCTTCTCCTTTCAGGTATTCTTTACGCATCGTCAACTCCCGGCAGAGAGCCTGTACATAACGGGTTTTGAGTTCGCTGCGAGTGGTTGAGTAGAAGTCGCAGTAGATGCAGCGAGTTTTGCAAAAAGGAATATGAAGATAGATACCTGCCATAGCTATGCTGTTTGGGTTTGTGGCTGTAAAAGTAAGACTATTATTAGATATATCAAAAAAGCTGTTGACGGAAATTATTTATAGTGGGGCAGGAATACGCTAAATAGATAATTCTCCCATCGATTAGTAGAAGATAATTTCCTGCAATGCTGAATTTAAGATCTTTTCTTTTATAAATAAGATTCGAACTTGTAGCCGGGTTTTCGTTTGACTTAAGTCAAACGATAGAATGACTTAAGTTAAACTATCGCTTGACTTAAGTCAAACGAAAACTGATTAGGCAACGGGGAAACTATTGTATGAAAGGAAAACAACTAAAAATAACATCGTGCCGGATTACTCGTTGCAACTATGAAATTAGTTTATAGCCATGCGAAAATAATTTTTAACCCGATTCGAAAATGTTCGTGTTAAAGATGTGTTACATAACATTGTTTAGTAACACTGCCATAAGTGTTGCTTTTCCCCCAATTAATCCCTAATTTGCGCATCACAAAATTAATGGTATGTGAGAAACATACTGAGTAATTACTAAAATCTTATATATTATGAAAGTATATCAGACTAATGAAATCAAGAACATTGCCTTGTTGGGAAGTTCTGGCTCTGGGAAAACCACTCTCGTGGAAGCGATGCTTTTCGAGAGTGGTGTTATAAAACGTCGCGGATCTGTTGCCGCAAAAAACACAGTTAGCGATTATTTTCCTGTTGAACAAGAGTATGGTTACTCCGTTTTCTCCACCGTTCTCCATGTAGAATGGAATAACAAAAAACTTAATATTATTGACTGTCCGGGATCGGACGACTTCGTAGGCAGCACAGTGACTGCACTAAATGTGACCGACACAGCAATTATCCTTCTCAATGGCCAATACGGCGTTGAAGTCGGTACACAAAATCACTTCCGTTATACAGAAAAGCTGAATAAACCTGTTATTTTTCTAGTCAACCAGCTTGATAATGAAAAATGCGATTATGATAATATCCTCGAACAGCTGAAAGAGGCATACGGCTCTAAGGTTGTTCCCATCCAATATCCGATAGCTACCGGTCCGGGCTTTAATGCGCTGATCGACGTATTGTTGATGAAGAAATACTCGTGGAAACCCGAAGGAGGGGCTCCGACAATCGAAGATATTCCGGCAGAAGAAATGGATAAGGCCATGGAAATGCACAAAGCGTTGGTAGAAGCTGCTGCCGAGAATGATGAAAATCTGATGGAGAAATTCTTCGAACAAGATTCCCTGTCAGAAGACGAAATGCGTGAAGGTATCCGTAAGGGATTGATCGCCAGAGGTATGTTCCCTGTATTCTGCGTCTGTGGAGGTAAGGATATGGGCGTTCGCCGTTTGATGGAATTCTTGGGAAACGTTGTTCCTTTTGTATCTGAAATGCCAAAGGTACAGAATACGGAAGGTAAAGAAGTGGCTCCGGACTCCAATGGACCGGAATCTCTTTATTTCTTCAAGACAAGTGTGGAACCGCATATCGGTGAAGTTTCCTATTTTAAAGTAATGAGCGGTAAAGTTCATGAGGGAGATGATTTGCTGAATGCCGACCGTGGTTCGAAGGAACGTATCGCGCAAATCTATGTGGTAGCCGGTGGTAACCGTGTCAAGGTGGAAGAATTGCAGGCCGGTGATATCGGTGCTGCCGTGAAACTGAAAGACGTGAAAACCGGTAATACGCTGAACGGTAAGGATTGTGACTACAAATTCAATTTTATCAAATATCCGAACTCTAAATATACCCGTGCCATTAAGCCGGTGAATGAAGCGGATGTGGAAAAGATGATGAGTATCCTGAACCGTATGCGTGAAGAAGATCCTACCTGGGTGATCGAGCAATCAAAAGAACTGAAACAGACTTTGGTACACGGTCAGGGAGAATTCCATCTTCGTACCTTGAAATGGCGTTTGGAAAACAACGAAAAACTTCAGGTAAAATATGAAGAACCGAAGATTCCGTATCGTGAAACGATTACAAAGGCTGCCCGTGCCGATTATCGTCATAAGAAACAGTCCGGTGGTGCCGGCCAGTTTGGTGAAGTTCACCTGATCGTAGAACCTTATAAAGAAGGTATGCCTGTGCCTGAAACGTATAAGTTCAATGGACAGGAATTTAAGATTACCGTGAGAGGCACGGAAGAGATACCATTGGAATGGGGTGGTAAACTGGTGTTTGTTAACAGTATCGTCGGTGGTTCTATCGATGCCCGCTTCTTGCCTGCTATTATGAAAGGTATCATGTCTCGTATGGAGCAAGGACCGTTGACGGGTTCGTATGCTCGTGACGTGCGCGTTATTGTTTACGATGGTAAGATGCACCCGGTAGATTCGAATGAAATCTCCTTTATGCTTGCCGGACGTAATGCCTTTAGTGAAGCCTTCAAGAATGCCGGTCCGAAAATTCTGGAACCGATTTATGATGTAGAAGTGTTCGTTCCGTCTGATAGGATGGGAGATGTGATGGGAGATCTTCAGGGACGTCGTGCCATGATTATGGGTATGAGTAGTGAAAAAGGTTTTGAGAAACTGGTTGCGAAAGTACCTTTGAAAGAAATGTCATCTTATTCTACGGCGCTTAGCTCTCTCACGGGTGGACGTGCTTCGTTCATTATGAAATTCTCTAGTTATGAGCTTGTGCCGACGGATGTTCAAGATAAGTTAATGAAGGACTTTGAAGCTAAACAAACTGAAGAATAAGTATAAATGATAGGTGATAATTGATTGAATATTCACTATAATATTTGGTATTTATCATCTGTTAGGCATAAAGAATCAACTAAAACGTTAAAACCGCCGCCTTTTTTAAGTAAAAGGGGGCGGTTTTTGTTTAACTATGATTAATAAAGATGGAAAAACACAAGGAGAAGATTTAATTTTTTATTAAATTTGCAAACCAAAGGAGGGGTTTTATTGTTGTAGTAATCAGAATACAACCTAAATAGCTCCTTACGGTTAATTTCCGGGAAGTTCCGGTTAAATCAAGTTAATGCATTAGGAGTGTTAATTAGGGAGTGTTAATTTTGTTGCTATGAAGAAGTCAACAATTTGGATATTAGGTATTGTAATGGGGCTTTCCTTCCTTAGCTTGCTGTATTTGCAGGTAAGTTATATAGAGGAAATGATGAAAACCCGTAAGGAACAGTTTGATTCGGCTGTACGCAATAGCCTGGATCAGGTTTCCAAGGATGTGGAATATGCAGAGACCAGACGTTGGTTGATCGAAGATATTTCAGAAGCAGAAAGAAAGGCGCTGATTGCGAATAATGCTTCCATACAACAAGACAACTTGATTCAGCAAACGCAGCGGTTTACAGTGAAGTCTAAGGATGGCAAGGTATATTCGGATTTTGAGCTGAAAGTGATGACCACTAAGCCCTCCGAGCTTCCGAAGGCTATGATTTCTCCTTACAGGGGGACAAAGACCATTCCGGAAACTTCGCGTTCATTAGTGGAAGCCATTAAGAATCGGTATATGTATCAACGGGCATTACTCGATGAAGTGGCCTGGCAGATGATTTACCGGGGAAGTGACAAGTCGATTGGAGACAGAGTACGGTTTAAAGAACTGGATGACTATCTGAAATCGAGCTTATATAATAATAGTATAGATTTGCCTTATCACTTTACGGTGATCGACAAAGACGGAAGGGAAGTCTACCGTTGTGCGGATTATGAGGCAAAGGGAAGTGAAGACGCTTATCAGCAGGCATTGTTCAAGAATGACCCGCCTGCAAAAATGAGTATCTTGAAAGTACACTTTCCGGGGAAGAAAGATTATATCTTTGACTCCATCAGTTTCATGATTCCGTCGCTGATATTTACACTGGTATTGTTAGTGACATTCATCTTTACGATTTATATCGTATTCCGGCAAAAGAAACTGACGGAAATGAAGAATGACTTTATCAATAATATGACGCACGAATTTAAAACACCGATATCTACCATTTCATTAGCAGCCCAGATGTTGAAAGATCCGGCGGTGGGAAAATCTCCACAGATGTTCCAGCATATATCGGGAGTGATTAATGATGAAACCAAGCGCTTGCGCTTCCAGGTGGAAAAGGTGCTCCAGATGTCGATGTTCGAACGTCAGAAGGCCACTTTGAAGATGAAGGAGATTGATGCGAATGAATTAATAGCAGGAGTTGTCAATACCTTTGCTCTGAAAGTGGAACGGTATAATGGTAAGATAACATCGAACCTTGAGGCCACCGATCCTGTTATATTTGCAGACGAGATGCATATCACGAATGTAATCTTTAATCTGATGGATAACGCGGTGAAATATAAGAAACCGGAAGAGGATCTGGAACTGAAAGTGAGAACGTGGAATGAGTCGGGTAAACTGATGATTTCGATACAGGATAATGGTATCGGTATCAAAAAAGAGAACCTGAAAAAGATATTTGAAAAGTTCTATCGTGTACATACGGGTAATCTGCACGATGTGAAGGGCTTTGGACTGGGATTGGCTTATGTGAGAAAAATTATATTGGATCATAAGGGAACCATCCGGGCGGAAAGCGACCTGAACGTGGGAACTAAATTTATTATTGCATTACCTTTATTAAAAAATAATTGATATGGACGAGAAACTGCGTATTTTATTGTGCGAGGATGACGAAAATCTTGGCATGCTTTTAAGAGAATATCTACAGGCAAAAGGTTATTCTGCTGAGTTATATCCTGATGGAGAAGCCGGTTATAAGGCTTTCTTGAAGAATAAATATGACTTGTGCGTGTTTGACGTGATGATGCCTAAAAAAGACGGATTCACACTGGCACAGGATGTCCGTGCAGCAAATGCTGAAATTCCTATTATCTTCCTGACGGCCAAAACGCTGAAAGAAGATATCCTGGAAGGCTTTAAAATCGGTGCGGATGATTATATCACCAAACCGTTTAGTATGGAAGAATTGACATTCAGAATTGAAGCAATCTTGAGACGTGTTCGTGGAAAGAAGAACAAAGAAAGCAATATCTATAAGATTGGTAAGTTTACTTTCGACACACAGAAACAAATTCTGTCGTCAGAAGGCAAACAAACTAAGCTGACTACCAAAGAGTCTGAACTGCTCGGATTGCTTTGCGCACATGCCAATGAGATTTTGCAACGTGACTTCGCTCTGAAAACAATCTGGATTGACGATAACTATTTCAATGCCCGTAGTATGGACGTGTATATCACGAAACTACGTAAGCACCTGAAAGAAGACGATTCAATCGAAATTATCAATATTCACGGAAAAGGCTATAAGCTGATTACTCCGGAAGTTGAATCTTAATGATTGCGTTTGAGATAACTCCAAATAAAAAATCCCGGGAACATTCGTTTCCGGGATTTTTTATTGATTTTGCGAAATTAATCAGCGATCTTCTTATTAATAACAATATAAGAAATGAGTCCCAGTACTACAAGTACTACTGAAGTACCCAGGATGGCGTTGTTGTTTACATTTCCTGTAAAGGAACAAGCCAGCAGGATGACTACTCCGACCAAGATTAATATCAATCCTAAGTTCTTTAATAAACCTTTCATGTGTGTGTATTTTAATAGATTATAATATTCCAGTCACAAATTAAAGCATAATTCTTTAACGGGCGAAATTATTTGGATAAAAATTCCATTATAAATGCACGATTTAGTGGATTTTATGATTTGGAGAGAAGTTCTTCTATCTAATCTTTTGTATTGTAGAACACCTTTTTCAGTACCTCCTGTCCAATGCTCAATTCGTCGAGAGTGATACCGTGAAGAGCCTCTTTCAGAGTCTGTCCGGCAATGACACGCGCTTTTTCCTCCAGTTCTTTTCCGTCTTTGGTCAGATGGATCAAGTTGGTGCGGCGGTCTTTTTTATCGGAAATGCGCACAACAAGATGTTGCCGTTCCATATTATCTATCAAACGGGTCATGCTGGGCTTGTCTTTAAAAGTTGCATTACACAACTCTTGTTGCGTCACGCCGTCTTTTTCCCACAGGAAAATGAGTACCGTCCATTGTTCGGGGCTGATTTCCAATCCGTTCTGACGGAAGTTACGGTACAGTTTCCGGTTGATTGCCGCAGAAACTTTGCCATTTAATATGGCAAATATAAGTCGAATGTCGAAATTAAATTGCTCTATCATGAAATTATTGTTTAAACAACTTTGCAAAGGTAAGTCTCTTCCCGGATAAATCCTATCTTCGGATACAAAAAAAGATTAAATATTTGTAGTTCAAAATAAAATGTCTAACTTTGCACCCGCATTTAAAATCAAATAATTTATTTATTTAATTAAACGAAGTATGAATCAATACGAAACCGTTTTCATTTTAACTCCCGTTTTATCTGATGTTCAGATGAAGGAAGCGGTAGAAAAATTCAAAGGCGTTCTTCAAGCTGAAGGTGCTGAGATTATTAATGAAGAAAACTGGGGACTGAAGAAATTGGCTTACCCAATTCAGAAAAAGTCTACAGGTTTTTATCAACTGATTGAGTTCAATGCAGATCCTACTGTAATTGACAAGCTGGAAATTAATTTCCGTCGTGATGAACGCGTAATCCGTTTCTTGACTTTCAAGATGGATAAGTATGCTGCTGAATACGCTGCAAAAAGAAGAAGTGTTAAATCAAACAAAAAGGAGGATTAATCATGGCACAACAAGTTCAATCAGAAATCAGATATTTAACTCCGCCGTCAGTAGACGTTAAGAAGAAAAAGTACTGCCGTTTCAAAAAGAGTGGTATTAAGTATATCGACTACAAAGATCCTGAATTCTTGAAGAAATTCTTGAATGAACAAGGAAAAATCCTTCCGCGTCGTATTACAGGTACTTCTTTGAAGTTCCAACGTCGTATCGCGCAGGCTGTGAAGAGAGCTCGTCACTTGGCATTGCTGCCTTATGTAACTGACATGATGAAATAAGAAGGAGGAAAAGTATGGAAATTATATTAAAAGAAGACGTAGTAAACTTGGGTTATAAGAACGATATCGTAAACGTGAAATCCGGATACGGTCGTAATTATCTGATCCCGACTGGAAAAGCTATCATCGCTTCTCCTTCTGCAAAGAAAATGTTGGCTGAAGAACTGAAACAGCGCGCTCACAAACTTGAGAAAATCAAGAAAGATGCTGAAGCTATGGCTGCTAAGTTGGAAGGCGTTTCTTTGACTATCGCAACTAAAGTTAGCTCAACCGGTACTATCTTCGGTTCTGTTGGTAACATCCAGATTGCTGAAGCATTGTCTAAACTGGGTCATGAAGTTGACAGAAAGATCATCGTTGTAAAAGACGCTGTGAAAGAAGTTGGTAGCTACAAGGCTATCGTTAAGCTTCACAAGGAGGTTTCGGTAGAAATTCCTTTCGAGGTAGTTGCTGAATAAGAGCAAATTTACTTCATATATGAAAAGCGATTTGTTCTGAACGAATAAATCGCTTTTTTTTGTTATCTTTGCTATTACTATTATGAAATTCAACTATTGTTTTCTAAAGAAGAGGTTTTTGCTTCTGCTGATTGCTTTGGGAATTGGCAGTGTTCTTTATGCAAATAATGAGTTGAAACTATTGACTGATTCTTTGCGTAGAGTGATAGATGAAAAACACGTCTTTGTTAAAGAGAAAGAGGATCGGATAAACCGGATAAAATGTATGTTGAGAAGTCCCGGTTTGACTCTTGAAGGAGAATATAGAATCAATCTACGGTTATATAATGAATATAAAAAGTTTCATATTGATTCAGCCATCCATTATGTTGATCGCAATATTGAGATTTCCCGCCAGTTGAATAGACCTTATTTCACCAACCAGTCGTCTTTACATCTTAGCCTTTTATATTCGATGTGTGGCAGGTTCCGCGAAGCGGAGATTATTTTGAAAAGTATAAAGACTTCAGAACTTCCCAGAGATTTATTAATAAACTATTATCAAACTTATTCCAGCTTTTGGGGACACTATTCGATTTCTGTCGCCAATAATCTGTATGGCAAGCAGCAGGCTGCTTACCAGGATTCGTTGTTTGCCCTCATTGACCACACTTCTTGGGATTATCGAATGTCCCAGGCTTCTTATTATATTTGGCGTGATACGCTGAAATCGAAAGAAATTTATAAAGAACTGCTGGAGATTGAGGAAGTGGGGACGCCCAATTATGCTATGATAACTCATTCATATTCTAGGTTATGTCACCATCAGAAAAAGTATGATGAAGAAAAAAAATATTTGATGTTGTCGGCAATAGCCGATACCCGGAATGCTACGCGGGAAAATGCATCCCTGCAATCTCTTGCATTGATAGCTTATGATGAACAGAATTTAGCTGATGCCTTTAAATTTACACAGTCCGCTATCGATGACGTTATATCTTCCGGTATTCATTTCCGGGCCATCGAAATTTATAAATTCAATTCTATTATTAATACAGCTTATCAGGCGGAGCAGGCCAGATCACGGTCGCATCTGACTACTTTTCTTATTTCTACAAGTATTATCCTTTTTCTTTTAGTCCTGTTGGTGCTTTTCATCTATATTCAAATGAAAAAGACGTTGAAAATAAAACAGGCATTGGCACAGAGTAATGAGGAGCTTTTGCGATTGAACAACAAGCTGAATAGCATGAACAGCCAGCTGAATGATACAAATAATCAGTTGTGTGAAATTAATAGTATAAAAGAGTATTACATAGCCGAATTCTTTGATGTCTGTTTTAGTTATATCCATAAAATGGAGAAATATCAGAATATGCTGTATAAAATAGCTATTAATAAATACTATGATGAACTGATTAAGAAGCTAAAATCATCTGCGCTTATTGATGAAGAGCTTGGCGCTTTATACACTCGTTTTGATAAGGTCTTTCTGGGTTTGTATCCCACCTTTGTATCTGATTTTAACGCTCTGTTGAAAGATGAAGAGAAAATTATTTTAAAACCGGACGCTTTATTGAATAGAGAACTTCGTATTTATGCTTTATTACGCTTGGGTATTACGGATAGTGGAAAGATAGCGAACTTTCTCCGTTGCTCTACAAGTACGGTTTATAATTATCGTACGAAGATGAGAAATAAAGCAGCCGTCGACAGGGATGAATTTGAGAATGAAATTATGAAAATTAGTTCAACACAAGAGATATAATTATTATTTTAACATTATAATACTTTCCAAATCATCTACATTTTTTTGATGTGTCAAGTTATCTAAGTTGTTGATTAATAGTAAAAAGAGCAGATTTTATATCTACATAAAGTAGTGTAAGTCAAATAAGCCGTTATTTATTTGGCTAGATTTGCAATATCAGTTTTTAGCTCATCAGTTTGGTAGTTAGAAGTTGATGTTTTATCTATTATTTGTACTTAAATTCACTATGTTTAATTATGAACACGCAATCTTCAGTAGACACGAGAATTAAAGTTGGAATTATCGGTTTTGGTAGGATGGGAAGATTCTACTGGGAAGCGATGACTAAAAGTGATCGGTGGAATATTGCTTATATTTGTGATACCGATCCGGCATCACGTCAGTTGGCTAAAAAGCTTTCCCCTAACTCTATTATAGTAGAAGATAATCAAAAGATTTTTGAGGATGAAAGTGTGCAGGTAGTCGGGCTTTTCACTTTGGCTGACTCGCGGATGGAACAAATAGAAAAAGCTATTCGTTACGGCAAACACATTATTTCAGAAAAACCAGTTGCAGATACAATGGAAAATGAGTGGAAAGTTGTAGAAATGACAGAAAACACAAATCTCATTTCTACGGTAAATCTGTATCTGCGAAATTCCTGGTATCATAATTTAATGAAGGAATATATCCAGCAAGGGGAAATCGGAGAGCTGGCTATTATTCGTATTTGTCACATGACTCCCGGCTTGGCACCAGGTGAAGGTCATGAGTATGAGGGACCTGCTTTCCATGATTGTGGAATGCACTACGTAGATATTACCCGTTGGTATGCAGGATGTGATTATAGAACATGGAATGCCCAGGGAGTGAATATGTGGAACTACAAAGATCCTTGGTGGGTGCAATGTCACGGAACTTTTCAAAATGGGGTCGTTTTTGATATTACCCAAGGATTTGTTTATGGGCAATTATCTAAAGACCAGACACATAATTCGTATGTAGATATTATAGGTACAAAAGGGGTTGTGCGTATGACGCATGACTTCAATACTGCTGTTGTCGACCTGCACGGTGTCAATCAGACCATCCGTGTAGAGAAACCTTTTGGCGGCAAGAATATAGACGTGTTGTGTGACCTGTTTGCTGATTCGGTAGAAACCGGAAAACGCAGTTCACGATTACCGCTAATGCGCGATTCGGCTATTGCATCCGAATATGCATGGACATTCTTGAAAGATACCCGCAAACACGATTTGCCCGCTATTGGTAATTTGCGCACTTTGGAGCAAATACGCGAACGAAGAAAAAACATGAAAAATGGATATGGATTGTTGCACGGCAACCTTCCAAAGATTATTAACCCTTAAACAAATAAAATCATGTCAAACATTTCGAGGAGAAAATTTCTCAAAACGGGAGCCGCTGCTTTAGCAGGTATAACCATTGCTCCCAGTACAATTTTAGGTATGAGTCACGGGCATATTTCGCCTACTGATAAACTGAATCTTGCAGCTGTGGGTATTGGTGGCATGGGACATGCCAACATTAATCACGTAAAGGGCACTGAAAATATTGTGGCTCTTTGTGATGTGGATTGGAAGTACGCAAAAGGCGTGTTCGACGAATTCCCCAAGGCTAAAAAATACTGGGACTATCGTAAGATGTATGATGAAATGGGTAAATCTATCGACGGTGTGATTATCGCAACTGCCGACCATACTCATGCTATTATCACTGCTGATGCAATGACAATGGGAAAACATGTATATTGTCAGAAACCATTGACCCACTCTGTTTATGAATCTCGTTTGTTGACAAAACTGGCTGCATCAACGGGCGTGGTTACCCAAATGGGTAATCAGGGGGCATCGGATGAAGGTACGGATTTAGTATGTGAATGGATTTGGAATGGTGAAATCGGTGACGTAACGAAAGTTGAATGTGCAACAGACCGTCCTATTTGGCCTCAAGGATTGAATGTTCCTGAAAAGGTTGATAAAATTCCTAGCACATTGAATTGGGATTTATTCACAGGTCCTGCTAAAATGAATCCTTATAATGCTATTTACCATCCTTGGAACTGGCGTGGATGGTGGGATTACGGAACAGGTGCATTGGGTGATATGGCTTGTCATATTTTGCATCAGCCGTTTAAAGCATTGAAATTGCAGTATCCTACCAAAGTGGAAGGTTCATCGACATTATTGTTGAATGCTTGTGCTCCACAGGCACAACACGTGAAAATGATTTTCCCTGCTCGTGAAAATATGCCGAAAGTAGCTATGCCTGAAGTGGAAATACATTGGTATGATGGCGGTATGATGCCAGAACGTCCGAAAGGATTCCCAGAAGGAAAACAACTGATGCAGAGCGGTGGTGGTTTGACTATTTTCCACGGAACAAAAGATACATTGATTTGCGGATGTTATGGACAGAATCCTTGGTTGCTTTCAGGTCGTAAACCAAATGCACCGAAGGTTTGCCGTCGTGTTCCTAAAGCAATGAATGGTGGTCACGAAATGGATTGGGTACGTGCATGTAAAGAAGATAAATCTAATCGTATCATGACTAAATCTGACTTCTCAGAAGCCGGACCTATGAATGAAATGGTAGCAATGGGTGTATTGGCTATTCGTTTGCAAGCTCTGAATAAGACTCTCGAGTGGGATGGAGCTAACATGTGTTTTACAAATATCGGTGATAACGAAACCATTCGTACTGTTATCAAAGACGGATTCAAGATTCATAATGGTCATCCTACATTTGATAAGACATGGACAGATCCGATCAATGCAAAACAGTTTGCGGCTGAATTAGTGAAACATAATTATCGTGAAGGCTGGAGACTGCCTGATATGCCAAGATAAAAGTAGATTAAAAATTAAAGATTAAAAATTAAATAGTTGATATCATGAAAAAAGTATTTTATCCATTAGCTTGTTGTTGTCTTGCTGCAGGCGTTTTCGCTTCTTGCGGTGGTCAGAAGAAAGCAAATGCTCCGGAAGAGCAAAAAGTTGCGTTGACTTACTCTAAATCATTGAAAGCGGCAGAAACAGATAGCTTGAATTTGCCTGTTGATGAAAATGGTTATATCACAATCTTTGATGGCGAAACATTTAACGGATGGCGTGGTTATGGAAAAGACCGTGTTCCTTCTAAATGGACAATTGAAGACGGTTGTATCAAATTCAACGGTTCTGGTGGCGGTGAAGCTCAAGACGGTGATGGTGGTGACCTGATTTTTGCTCACAAGTTTAAAAACTTCGAACTGGAAATGGAGTGGAAGGTTTCTAAAGGTGGTAACTCCGGTATTTTCTATTTAGCTCAGGAAGTTACATCGAAAGATAAAGACGGTAATGATGTGCTTGAGCCTATTTATATTTCTGCGCCCGAATATCAGGTGTTGGACAATGCCAATCATCCGGATGCTAAATTGGGTAAGGACAACAATCGTCAGTCAGCTTCTTTGTATGACATGATTCCGGCAGTTCCTCAAAACTCTAAACCGTTTGGCGAATGGAACAAGGCTAAGATTATGGTTTATAAAGGTACTGTTGTTCACGGACAAAACGATGAAAACGTACTTGAATATCATTTGTGGACAAAACAATGGACTGATATGTTGCAAGCAAGTAAGTTCAGTGAAGAAAAATGGCCTTTGGCATTTGAATTGCTGAATAACTGCGGTGGCGAAAATCACGAAGGTTTCATTGGTCTGCAAGATCACGGTGACGATGTTTGGTTCCGCAACATCCGCGTGAAAGTTTTGGACTAATCGAATAGTAATAAGGAAAGGCACGGGTTACGTGTATTTCACGTTTTTTTTGAATGGCGATTGCCATGGAGTAACCGTGAAGTCTGTGTAATCCGTGCCTGTTTTTTCTATGTAAACCTGAATAATTGTAACCCACTAATATCTATTATATGAAAACTAGAATTTATATCTGTGCATTGGCTGCTCTTTTCATGATTCCACTGGCAGTAACGGCACAAACCAAGAAAAAAGCTAAAAAAGAAGTAGCAATTCAGCTCTATTCTGTCAGAGATATATTAAACAAGGTAGACAACAAAAATGGTAAGTGTGACCCCACTTATACTGCTCTTCTGAAGAAATTGGCAAACATGGGATATACCGGTGTTGAAGCAGCCAATTATAACAACGGTAAATTTTATGACCGTACTCCTCAACAATTTAAGAAAGATGTCGAATCGGCAGGATTAAAAGTCTTGTCTTCACATTGTACAAGACAATTGTCTAAAGAAGAATTGGCTTCCGGCGACTATTCAAAGTCACTTGAATGGTGGGATCAATGTATTGCCGATCACAAAGCTGCCGGTATGAAATATATTGTAGCTCCGTGGATGGATGTACCTAAGACACTCAAGGATTTAGAAACATATTGTGCATATTATAATGAAATAGGCAAGCGTTGCAAACAACAAGGTTTGTCGTTCGGATATCACAATCACGCTCATGAATTTCAGAAGGTAGAAGATAAAGTGATGTATGATTATATGTTGGAACATACGAATCCTGAATATGTTTTCTTCCAGATGGACCTTTATTGGGTAGTTCGCGGACAAAACAGTCCTGTTGATTATTTTAATAAATATCCCGGTCGCTTCCAGATATTCCATGTGAAAGATCACAGAGAGATTGGACAAAGTGGAATGGTCGGTTTTGATGCTATCTTTAAGAATGCAAAAACTGCAGGCGTTAATTATCTCGTTGCTGAAATCGAAAAGTATAGTGTTCCGGTAGAGGAAAGTGTAGAAGAAAGTCTGGATTATTTATTGAACGCTCCCTTTGTGAAAAGTTCATACGCTAAATAACGTGTGGCTTGCTAAAATAAAGGCATAAAAAAAAGTCTGTGCATGCTTTCGCATGGCAGACTTTCAATTCTCTCTAGCTGTTTCTGAATTATTCAGCTACAGTTTCAGTTGCAGTGCTATCAGCATTCAAAGAATCTGCTGCTGCGGCTGCTGCTTGTTCAGCTTCAAGAGCTGCTGCTTCTACTGCTGCGATTGAGTCAGCGATACGGATAGAATCTGCAGTTGCTTTTGCTGCGTCAGCTGCTTTGTTACCACATGATGCGAATGATACTGCTACGATAGCTACGGCCATCAAAACTAATTTTTTCATTTTCTTTGCTTTTTAAAAACGTAATACAATCAATTGCTTTATTAAAACGATGCAAAGGTATGTACTTTTTCAATATGTTGTTCTCGAAACGCCAACTTTTTTTATATTTTTTTTTGTAACTGGCCACTTTTCTCCCCTTTTTATATGTTTTAGAACATGCTAATCGACAGCAATACTGTTATATAAGTATCTTTTTATGCTTCTTTTGGGCGTTTTTTCAAATTCAGTAGGGTAGAGTTGGATCTTGCTGATTTTCTCATAAGCGGCTACGTTGCTGTTCAGGTTCTTAAGATTTTCATCCATGATTGTTTTCAGGTTATCCGGATTATTTAATCCGAGAGAATCCAACGCTTCGTAATCGGCATAAACAAGTGCCACTAATTTTTTATTGCGTTCGATAACAAGACTTTCGAGAATGAAAGGCAGGTTATTCAGTTTGGTTTCCAACTCTTCGGGGAAGATATTCTGTCCGCTAGAACTTAAGATCATAGTTTTGAGTCGTCCCCGGATGAAAATATTTCCGTTGCTGTCCATGGAACCGAGGTCACCGGTACGTAGCCAGCCGTCCTGCGTGAATACTTCCTGTGTTGCTTCCTGGTTCTTGTAGTAGCCCACCATCACATTTTCTCCCCGAACCTGGATTTCTCCGGTTTCTGCTTCCGGGGTTTCCTTATAGATACGTGCTTCCATTATATCTAGAATCTTTCCGGAAGAACCTAGTACAAATTCATCCCAGGGGGCGTAGCTGATAAGCGGACCGCATTCTGTCATTCCATAACCGATGGTAAAAGGGAATTTGATTTTGTAGAAGAATTCTTCTACTTCCTTATCCATAGCGGCGCCACCGATAATGATCTCTTTAAACCGTCCTCCCAGTGCATCAATCAGTCTTTTACGTATCTGGTTGTAGATTTGGGTGTCGAGCAGAGGGATATTGAGTGCCCACTTCATACCTTTTTTATTAATGAGTGGCTGGATAATATTCTTATATATCTTTTCAATCACTAGCGGGACAGTAATAATAAGGTTGGGTTTCACTTCCTCAAAAGCTTTCATTATAATTTTAGGAGAAGGCGTTTTTCCAAGCAAAGTGACATGGGTGCCGACAGCCGTTGCTGTCAGAAAGTCGAATGCGCAACCGTATGCGTGGGCGAGGGGAAGGAAAGAAAGCACTTTATCCCCTTTTTTAAGGAGTTCGGTACGAATACCGAAAGTGACATTGCCGGCAAGATTGTTTCCTGTCAGCATCACACCCTTACTGAAACCAGTGGTTCCGGAAGTGTAATTTAACAGCATCACTTTGTCATTGGATAAAGTGGTGTACTGAACATCTTCACGGGTAAATCCTTTCGGATACAAAGCATGCATCTCTTTATCGGTATTTTTCAGAAACTTCTGTATGGTTTCCCCGTCACGTTGATAAAGACACCGGAAATCAGTCAATGAGAATACTCCCCGTAGTCCCGTTAATTTTTCCTCTTCCAAATTCTCCCAAATGCTGTCGCTGGTGAACAGGAATACAGATTCGGAATGATTGACGATATGATGAACGTCATTAGGCGTAAAATCTTGAAGGATAGGGACAATGATCGCTCCGTATGTGATCGTTGCCATATAGGCGATGCACCAATGAGCGTTATTTTTGCCGATAACTGAAATCTTATCTCCTCTGCGAAGGCTACAATGTTTGAATAACAGATGTAAACGGGCGATTTTTTCAGCTACCTCACCGTATGTATATTGGGTATCTTCTCCATAATCAGTATAACAAGGCAGATCCCAATTCTCACGAAAACTATTTTCGTATAGTTTAATGAAATTCTCTTTAATCATTGCACGTTTTTTAGTGGATTGTGCAAAAATAGGAATAAACTTTCGTATCCTAAAGTGTTTTACTGATAATAATGTGTAACTTTGCAAAGTTAATGTGTTTATAACAGCTTATGATAGATACCACTGTATTTCAAAATAAGACAGCCGTTTATTATACTTTAGGCTGCAAATTAAATTTTTCAGAGACTTCAACTATCGGTAAAATCCTGCGTGAGGCAGGAGTCCGGACTGCGCGCAAAGGAGAGAAAGCAGATATCTGTGTGGTAAATACCTGTTCGGTGACAGAGATGGCGGATAAGAAATGCCGGCAAGCCATCCACCGCTTGGTAAAGCAGCATCCCGGTGCTTTTGTGGTAGTGACCGGATGTTATGCGCAATTGAAGCCTGGCGACGTGGCAAAGATAGATGGAGTAGATGTAGTGCTGGGAGCGGAACAGAAGGGAGAGTTACTTCAATATCTGGGCGACCTCCAAAAGCATGAAAAAGGAGAGGCTATCACTACTACAACCAAAGATATCCGTTCGTTTTCTCCCTCGTGTTCACGGGGAGACCGTACTCGTTTCTTCTTGAAGGTGCAGGATGGATGCGATTACTTCTGTTCATATTGCACGATTCCTTTTGCCCGCGGGCGAAGTCGTAACGGGACTATTGCTTCCATGGTTGAGCAGGCCGGGCAGGCAGCTGCTGAAGGCGGAAAAGAAATCGTTCTGACCGGAGTGAATATCGGAGATTTTGGTAAAACAACAGGAGAGAGTTTCTTTGATCTGGTAAAAGCATTGGATCAGGTAGAGGGAATCGAACGTTATCGTATTTCTTCCATAGAACCCAATCTGTTGACTGATGAGATTATCGAGTTTGTGTCTCATTCCCGTAGTTTTATGCCTCATTTTCATATCCCTTTGCAATCCGGTTGCGATGAAGTTTTGCAGTTAATGCGTCGTCGTTATGACACTGCTCTTTTTGCTTCGAAAGTGAAGAAGATAAAAGAGGTGATGCCGGATGCTTTTATCGGAGTGGACGTGATTGTGGGAACCCGTGGAGAAACACCCGAATACTTTGAACAGGCTTATCAGTTTATTGATGGTCTGGATGTGACGCAGTTGCATGTGTTTAGCTATTCCGAACGTCCCGGAACGCAAGCCTTAAAAATAGAATATGTGGTTTCTCCGGAAGAGAAGCATCAGCGTAGTCAGCGTCTGTTGGCACTATCGGACCAAAAGACACAGGCTTTTTATGCACGTCATATCGGGCAGACAATGCCGGTATTGATGGAAAAATCGAAAGCTGGTGCTCCGATGCATGGATTTACGGAGAATTATATTCGTGTAGAGGTGGAAAGTGATGACTCGCTGGATAATCAGGTAGTTAATGTACGTCTGGGAGAGTTTAATGAGGAGATGACAGCACTTAAAGGTACAATTTTGATATAAGTTATGAGATCAAAACTTATCTATTGGTTGGTATACAGTGGAATGTGGCTGTTTTCAGCTCTTCCGTTCGGGGTTTTATATATGCTTTCGGATTTAAATTATCTGCTGATGTATCGTGTTGGAAAATATCGTCGGAAAGTAGTTCGGGGAAATCTATTGAGATCATTTCCGGAAAAAACTGATGCGGAGAGATTACAGATAGAACGCAAGTTTTATCGCTATTTGTCGGATTATATGCTTGAAGATTTGAAATTGTTGCATATGTCTGCCGAAGAACTTTGTGAGAGAATGACTTATAAGAATACGGAACAATATCTTGAACTGACAGAAAAGTATGGAGGTATTATAGTAATGATTCCTCATTATGCCAATTATGAGTGGTTGATAGGCATGGGAGCAATCATGAAACCGGGGGATGTTCCCGTACAGGTTTATAAACCGTTGAGGGATAAATATTTGGATGAGTTGTTTAAACGTATTCGTTCTCGTTTCGGGGGGTATAATATTCCGAAACATTCTACAGCCCGTGAAATTATTAAGCTCAAACATGATGGAAAAAAGATGGTAGTCGGTTTGATTACTGATCAATGGCCCAGTGGATATGATAAATATTGGACTACCTTTTTAGGACAGGAAACTGCTTTTCTGAATGGTGCGGAGCGAATTGCCAAAATGATGAATTTCCCTGTTTTCTATTGTGAGCTTAGTAAGAAGCGCAGAGGATACTGTGAAGCGGAGTTCAAGTTGATGACGGAAACACCGAAAGAAACAAGAGAAGGAGAAATCACGGAAATGTTTGCTCATAGATTAGAACAGACGATTCGTAAAGAACCGGCATATTGGTTGTGGTCTCATAAACGTTGGAAAATGACTCGTGAAGAAGCCGATCGATTAGAAGAGAAAGAGCTGAACAAGAAAAAAGAATAATAATGAAAGTTTCAGTTGTAATTTTAAATTGGAACGGGTGTGATATGCTCCGTACTTTTCTTCCGTCTGTCGTCCGGTATTCGGAAGGGGAGGGGATTGAGGTCTGTGTGGCTGACAATGGTTCTACGGACGCTTCCGTTACTTTGCTTCAACAGGAATTTCCTTCTGTCAGAACGATTGTTCTCGACCAAAATTATGGCTTTGCGGATGGATATAATTTAGCATTGCAGCAGGTCGACGCAGAATATGTAGTTCTTTTGAATTCGGATGTCGAGGTGACGGAACATTGGTTGGAACCAATGATTGCTTATCTTGATAAGCATCCGGAGGTAGCTGCTTGTCAGCCGAAGATACGAAGCCAGCGGCAAAAAGAATATTTCGAATATGCCGGGGCAGCCGGTGGCTTTATTGATAAATACGGTTATCCTTTTTGTAGGGGGCGTATTATGGGAGTTGTGGAGAAAGACGAAGGCCAGTATGATACGGTAATTCCTGTTTTCTGGGCCACGGGGGCAGCGTTGTTTATCCGGCGCACTGATTATGTGAATGTCGGGGGATTGGATGGACGTTTCTTTGCTCACATGGAAGAAATAGATTTGTGCTGGCGACTCCGTTCGCGGAATCGTGAGATTGTCTGTGTACCTCAAAGCATTGTCTATCATGTGGGGGGAGCTACTCTTAAAAAAGAGAATCCTCATAAGACTTTTCTTAATTTCCGTAATAATCTTGTCATGCTCTATAAGAATCTTCCACAGGAGGAGTTAAATAAAGTGATGCGTATCCGGACCTGTCTCGATTATCTGGCGGCGTTCAATTTCTTGTTGCAAGGGCACTGGGATAATGCTAGTGCTGTGATGCGTGCGCGGAAAGAGTATAAACGATTATGTCCGTCATTTTCTTTGTCCCGTGAAGAAAATATGAGAAAAAAAACTTTGAATCCGATACTTGAACGGACAAAAAGTAGTATATTGTGGCAGTTTTATGCGAGGGGATGCAAACGATTCTCTCAATTGTCGGATTTAAAAGGATAGCAAATGGAATCAAAGGTTAGAAGAGGCATCGGGCTGGTAGCGCATGATGCAATGAAAAAAGACCTCATCGAATGGGTACTGTGGAACTCGGAACTGTTGATGGGTAATAAATTCTACTGTACAGGTACTACGGGTACTTTGATATTGGAAGCATTGAAGGAGAAACATCCTGATGAAGAGTGGGATTTTACGATTTTAAAATCAGGTCCGTTAGGTGGTGATCAACAGATGGGATCACGTATTGTGGATGGGCAGATTGATTATCTCTTTTTCTTCACGGACCCCATGACATTGCAACCGCATGATACGGATGTAAAAGCATTAACCCGTTTGGCCGGTGTAGAAAATATTGTTTTCTGTTGTAACCGTTCTACGGCGGATCATATTATTTCCAGTCCGTTATTTATGGATCCTGATTACGAACGCATTCATCCGGACTATTCCAGCTATACAAAACGTTTCCAGGATAAACCTGTGGTGACGGAAGCTGTCGAATCGGTAAATCGAAGAAAAAAGAAGAGAAAATAGGTCGGTTCGGAGTGTAAATAATAGAAACGGATTGCCTACTATTTAATAAGATAATGCAGATAATACAGATTAAAATTGTATTATCTGCGTTGTTTATAAGGCAATTATCCCCTGTTTATACTCAACTGGAAATAATGGATCAATAGAGAAAAGTTGTTGGTGAGTTCCCTTTATAAAATAGTGACGCTATCCAGTAAGGATAGTGACGGTATATGACAACGATAGCGTCACTATCACAAGCATATACCGTCACTATCTTTTCTACTTCAATTAGGAAGTTTGCGTTTGCATATTGTGTATGCTAACAACAATTCCCAATTGTTCCGAAATAATGGCAAGGGGAGTTCTTGCAAGTGATTTTAATCTGTATTCTGCTAGTTTACGTCATATCATTTATAGAGCAATATATCATTCATCTCTGCTGCATTGCAGTTCAATGCCTGCTGATTCTATATCTGCTCCCATTGGCGGATTCCGTTTGGAAAGCCGGAGCTCTATTTTCTCAATGCAAGGGAATTGGTCAAAGAGTTTTTGTATAATCCGTCCGCTGACATGCTCCAGTAACTTTGACGGAATAGCCATTTCATTTTTTATCACTTGATGTACTTCGGCATAGTTGACGGTGTCGGTAACTTCATCTGTCCGGGTAGCTTTGCTGATATCCACTTTCAGTTTCAGGTCAATGAGATATTCATTCCCAATCAGATTTTCTTGCGGTGCGACTCCATGATAGGCGTAACAACGAATTTCCTTCAAAAGGATATAGCTACTGTTTATCTTCATATACTGTCTTTTTAGTATGATCTTGTTTGACTTTTAACAGGTCTTTCTGTGCAACCATTTGTGGAATCACTTTAAGAAAGACGGGGGTGAGCAGAAGGCAGATGCTTAATGTTATAAGCAGAAGTGCGCTTGCCTGTGCCCAACTATTGTGAATATAACGGCTGACTAATGGACCTAAAAAATGAAGTATCGGTCCATGAATACTCAAGGTGATAATTGAATATCGTCCCAAGTAAGAAACAACCTTTATCTTCTTCACTTTTTTGCAAAGTAACATAATCATAAATATTCCTGCAAACGCAGCGATATATACTTGAAAAATATTTCCCGTATAATTGTTGGTACGCATACCCAATGTGGTAGCGGTAAAGTACATTACCACCAGTGCCAATACAACAAAAACCGGTATCAGTTTGTCGAAACGATGGCTGGGATATAGAAAAAAATTATATCGTCGGATCCAGAAACCGGCCACATAGAAGGGGAGGGCAGTCATGGAAACATCTATATACAGGGGTAACTCTATCTGTAATTTTCCGAGATAAAATCCTGCGCAACCAATCAGGATTGTCACAGCGAACATGACAGGCAGATGCTTTTCGCGCAGAAAGTGAATTAGATAAAACAGGATGTTGCAATTAAATAATGCGAGTAGAAACCAGATCGGTGGATTGAACTTGATAAGGTCGTGTCCATGAAATACAACCAAGAGTTCATTCCACGACACAGGCAGTTGAAACACTCCTGGAGCAATCTTCCAAACAATGTATTTCATTAGAAATGCACTTAAATAGAAGAAAAGAAAAGGAATAATCAATTTGTTTATTTTTCGTAGGATGAATCCGAACAGGCCTTCGTATGATTTGAAAAACACTCCCGAGATAAAGAAGTAAAGCGGCATGCGGAAACAGGATAACATCGAATTCGTATCCAGTTGTTCGAAGGCCCCTCCAACGTGTGCCATTACCACAAGGATAATGCAGACTCCTTTGGTTAAGTCCACAAAATCAATACGTCTGCTCTGGTTGCCTTCCATTATCTCTTTTAATTTCTCTTTTTCGGCGCAAAGATACTTTATAAATCGGAATAAAAAGAGGAACATTGAAAAAATAAACGAATGATGCGAAAAGCGAAAAAGTATGATATATAGTAATGATATTATTGCGAAAAAAATGGTTGACTATGTTTTGAAACTCCTTATTTTACCTCTGTTATCAATATATCCTTGAAAAACGAATGACGCGGATCACATAGATTTTTAGCGTTCTTAATCTAGTGTTATCCGCGTCGGTAGTGTCCGGAAAATATCCTTTTTGAAAGTTACTTGTATCTTTTATTCTATTTATTCGGATCTCTTCCTGTGTATTTAATCAGTTCACCAATCTTATCATTAAGTGTTTTTGCTTTCATCAACTGTTCCAGAGTGAGATGCATCCGGTATCTCCAGTAATTGCGTGGATTGGATGGAACATTAATTCGCTCTTCCGCCACATTCGGATTTCTCCATTTCCCGTCTATCGATAACCAATCCTGGAAAGACAAGATACAGAGAATGGAATTACTGTTGAGATGGTTGCGTACGATTTCCTCGCACAACTCCGGGGTGGCAGTTGTCGGTGCAACTCCATAATGTCCTAACGTTGCATTATAGTAACGTTGGGTCTGTTGATAATCTTCTTCCCACCAGCCACGCAATGTAGACATATCGTGAGTGGAGATTGTGCAGACAGACCGGTACGGATATTCATTTAAATGCCCGAATTCATACATCGGATTCTTAGGCATCCGCTGAATTTCCAGACTAAGAATCCGGAGATCATTCATCACCGACGACACACAAGCAGGAATCATCCCCAAATCTTCTCCACAAACCAACATGCGGGTTGACTGTGTCAGTTGAGGTAACTTCTTCATAGCCTGTTGATACCAGAACTCGTTGTGCCGATGATAATAATACTGGTCGTATAGTTTGTTAAACGCATTTTTATCTTCTTCGTTCAGCGACCGGAATACGAAATCCCGTTGCACACCGATGCGCGGGTGGTATTTACCTTCCTCTTTCTTATCCGCAACAAATAAGACGTTGCTGATTAATGAATAAAGCCCTTCCCGAATCCACACACTATCTTCATCATTTCTACCGGCGAAGAATTGCTCTACCTCCCGTTGTGTTTCGAATCCCGGTTTCATCCGATAAAGTCCGGAGTTATCAACCGATTCAAGGAAATCCTGTTTGACTAAATGGGTATGCGGTCCGAACAACTGTCCGAGGAAAGATTCATGGATGAATGGTAGCAGATATTCATCCCGGAACGTTAGGCCATAACTTTCGATTTCTTCCCGGCTCATCGGTAAAGAAGGATCAAACTGACCTAACAATCCGTGTACAGCGTGCATTGGTATTTCCCAAATACGGAAGAACCCGAGGATATGATCGATCCGGTAAGCATCGAAGTATTCCGCCATTTTCTGAAAACGCTTCATCCACCAGCGGTATCCGTCTTTTTCCATGACATCCCAGTTGTATGTGGGGAATCCCCAGTTTTGCCCGTTGATCGAGAAATCATCGGGCGGAGCACCCGCTTGTCCGTCGAGATTGAAGTAATGGGGTTCTGTCCAGGCTTCCACGCTGTTGCGGCTGATACCAATTGGAATATCCCCCTTTAATACGACACCGTGTTGGCGGGCATATTCGGTTGCAGACAACAACTGCAGGTGCAGATGATACTGGATATAATAATACAACGAAATGTGAGGATAATCTGCCGTTCCCGGTTGGCACATTTTTTCTATATCTTCCGCTTGGTAAACAGAGTGTCTCGGCCATTGGCGGAAATTGGGCGTTTTGTAGGCATCGCGCAGATAACTAAAGACTGCATAAGGTTGCAGCCATTCCTTGTTCGTTTCAAAGAAATCTTTGAAACCTTTGGAAGCCAATACCTTTTCTCCTTCCTGTCGGAACAGTAAGTTGAAAAACTCCCATTTAGTTTGGTTGACCGCTTCGTAGTCAATAGCAGGGAGGCTGTTCAGTTCCTTTTGCTTCTTGCTGAATTTTGATGCCGCTTCTTTATCTTTCAGAGTTCCCATTTGCCTGATATCCGCATACATCGGATGGAAAGCATAAATAGAAATGCTGTTATAAGGATAAGAGTCCGTCCATGCATGAGTCATGGTGGTGTCGTTGACCGGTAAAATCTGAATAACTTTCTGGCGAGTATTTACTGCCCAGTCTACCATACGTTTCAAATCGCCGAAATCACCTACTCCGAAACTTTTCTCTGATTTTAAAGAAAATACGGGTATAGCGATTCCTGCCCCTTTCCATGCGGGAATGTCGAAATAAACATATCGGTCGGAAATCACGAGCGTTTCGTTGGTCTTCAGTTCCGGGTCTGCCAGATAGCGGTTAGGGTTTTTCTCCCAGCAGTCTGCTTTCTTTTCCTGTTTGTTGTAGAGGATGAATTTATATTCCAGCGGATATTTTAGTTTGCTGGCGTCCAGTTCTATCTGCCATTCCGGGAAATTGGTATCACTCATCAGCACCGCTTTCTCCGGGTCCCAGTGACCTAATGATTTCTGGTTGCCACAAATTGCCAGGCAATAATCTTTGTTGATACGTGGGGCGTAGGCCTTGATAACCAGTCCCTTCTTATATCTTTGCGGGATATTCTCTTTTTCAGGATGTGCCAGTAAGGCTTCTGTAAAAGCAGAACTATAAAGATACAGTTGTTCCGGGATATTTTTCCAGCAATCATTGATTCTGTATATCTTCCTGGAGCTGCCTGATAAGAAAATAGATCTCGAAAAACTGTCCCATTCCTTGCGGATAACTATTCCGTTTTGCTCTATCTGATAGCTATAATTGATAGTCATCCCTTCTTGAGGGACTTCAAGCTCAAGTTCTGCCGTCCAATAGATCCCATCGGTGGTGTGTAAAGGAATTGATTCCGGAAATAAGCCGGAAATCCTTACTTCTTCTCCCCAATTGGTGCGGTATTCAATATTAAATGATAGAATCATATATATTAGATTTTGATTGTATATGTAAGACACTGCAAGTATAAGACATTTTTTTGAATAAAAAATAAAAGGAGCCGCACCGGACTCCTTTTAATCTTTTGTTTATATATTAATTAACATACGTAGGACTATTATCCACATCTGGAAGCGCCGCAAGTAGTACAAATCAGACAGCCTTCCTGATAAACCAATGTCTCGTTGCCACAGTTCGGGCACTTCTTACCTTTGGCTTCCGTTCCATCCTGAATATACTTCTTCAATGCACGTTCTACACCGTTTTTCCAAGTGTTGATACTTTCACTGTTCAATTGCAGAGAGCCAACCAGTTTGATAACCTGTTCAATCGGCATCCGGTAGCGAAGCACGCCGGAAATCAATTTTGCATAGTTCCAGTATTCCTTGTTGAACTTCTCTGACAATCCTTCAATGGTCGTCTTATATCCGCGTTTGTTCTCGAATTGGAAGTCGTAACGTTTGGTACCGTCTTCATCCACATTTTTGATGATACGTCCGCAAGTCACGCTCTTAGGCAGCAAGATACCTTCGTCGTCATCTTGCAAACCAGTGAATATTTCATAAGGGTGTCCGTCCAATAATCCGACAAAAGCTACCCATTTTTCCTTGTTGTTCTGGAAACGGACAACGTCTGCTTCCAATATTCTCGGACGTACCTCTACAACCGTAGGCGGTTTGCAAGGAGGAAGTCCTTCTTTCTTGTCTTTATCCGATTTCGTAGAGATCAGCACTCCGGAGCGTGAACCGTCACGATATACGGTACAACCTTTGCAGCCGGATTTCCATGCCTCTACATACAGGCGGTTTACTAAATCCTCGTCCACATCGTTCGGTAGATTGATGGTTACGCTGATAGAGTGGTCTACCCATTTCTGGATTCTTCCCTGCATCTTCACCTTCATCAACCAGTCGACATCGTTAGAAGTCGCTTTGTAATAAGGAGATTTGGCAACCAGTTCGTCAATCTCTTCCTGGGTGTAACGTCTGGCCGGATCGTATCCGTTAGCTTCCATCCAAGTAACAAATTTATGATGGAATACGATGTATTCTTCGAATGCGTCCCCTGTTTCGTCTACAAAATCTACATGCACATTCGTATCGTTCGGGTTCACCTTTCTTCTACGTTTGTAAACAGGCAGGAATACAGGCTCGATACCCGAAGTGGTCTGCGTCATCAAACTGGTCGTTCCGGTTGGAGCAATCGTCAGACAGGCAATGTTGCGGCGACCGTATTTCTTCATGTCCTCATACAGTTTCGGGTCGGCTGCTGCCAGGCGTTGGATGAACGGATTGTTCTGTTCACGTTCGCTATTGTATATTTCGAAGGCACCGCGTTCTTTGGCCATTTCCACTGAAGAACGATAGGCACCGAGAGCTACTGTCTTGTGTACTTTTTCAGAGAATTCCGTTGCTTCTTCCGTTCCGTAGCGCAATCCTAAAGCAGCAAGCATATCACCTTCTGCAGTGATACCTACGCCGGTACGACGACCTTGTCCGCTCTTCTTGTAGATTTTCTCCCAAAGTGCACGTTCCGCATGTTTTACTTCTTCGTTTTCCGGATCTTCGTCAATCTTGGTCATGATACGTTCGATCTTCTCTAGTTCGAGATCGATAATATCGTCCATGATCCGTTGAGCGAGAGCCACGTGTTTTTGGAACAGGTCGAAATCAAAATAAGCATCCGGTTTGAACGGATTTACCACATAAGAATATAGATTGATAGCCAATAAGCGGCAAGAATCGTAAGGACATAGAGGAATTTCTCCGCATGGGTTGGTAGATACCGTTCTATACCCCAGGTCTGCATAACAATCAGGCACAGATTCACGGATAATCGTATCCCAGAACAAAACGCCCGGTTCTGCTGATTTCCATGCATTGTGAACGATTTTCTTCCACAAGGTAGAAGCGTCGATTTCCTTGGTGAATGTAGGTTGGGCAGAGTCGATAGGATATTGCTGTACATACGGCTTTTCGTCTACGGCAGCCTGCATGAAAGCGTCGTCCAACTTGACAGAAACGTTTGCTCCGGTCACTTTGCCTTCGGTCATCTTGGCATCAATGAATGCTTCCGAATCCGGATGCTTGATAGATACGCTCAACATCAATGCACCGCGACGTCCGTCTTGAGCTACTTCACGAGTGGAATTCGAATATCGTTCCATGAACGGAACAAGACCGGTAGAAGTCAACGCCGAGTTTTTAACGGGAGAACCTTTCGGACGGATGTGTGATAAGTCATGACCTACACCACCGCGTCTTTTCATTAGTTGTACCTGTTCTTCGTCGATTTTGATGATAGCGCCATAAGAGTCGGCTGCACCATCCACTCCGATAACGAAGCAGTTGGATAGTGAAGCAACCTGGTAGTCGTTACCGATTCCTGTCATCGGGCTACCTTGGGGGACGATGTACTTGAAGTGATCCAGTAAATCATACAGTTCTTTTGCTGTCAACGCATTCGGATACTTCGATTCTACGCGTGCCACTTCATTTGCAATTCTCCAATGCATGTCTTCCGGGGATTTTTCATAGATATTACCGAAAGAATCCTTTACTGCGTATTTGTTTACCCAAACCCTTGCAGCAAGCTCGTCGCCTTGAAAATATCGTAAAGATTCTTCATAGGCTTCGTCGTAAGAATAAATCTGTTTTTCCACGATTCAATTTGTGTTAAATCTCGTTTTTAATAAGTAATATGTAGAAGTTTACTTATCGTTAACAAATGTAGGCGCAAAGCTAAGAATGTTTTTTCATCTATCAAAATAAAAATGAATTAATTTATTAACAGGTTGCAAGTTTTCCATTTGTTTATGCTAAGTATTTGATAAACAGTTAGAATTGAATTTTGTTCAAAGGTTAAAGTTCTCCAAAAAGAAAACTATTCTATTCTGCTAGTGTGGTGGATTATTTTTTTCTTTTTATATCTTTGCAAAAAAAAGATATGTTTGAAACCGTAAAGAACAGAAGAACTATCCGGAAATATCTGCCTAAAGATATAAATCCGAGTTTGTTAAATGATTTGCTTGAAACCTCTTTCCGTGCTTCTACGATGGGTGGGATGCAACTTTATAGTGTGATTGTGACTCGCGATGCGGAAATGAAGGAGAAACTTTCGCCTGCTCATTTCAATCAGCCGATGGTAAAAAATGCTCCGGTCGTATTGACTTTTTGTGCTGATTTCCGTCGTTTCAGCAAATGGTGTGAACAGCGGAAAGCAGTGCCGGGCTACGATAATTTAATGTCTTTTATGAATGCGTCTATGGATACTTTGCTTGTTGCGCAGACTTTTTGTACGCTGGCGGAAGAAGCAGGACTCGGCATTTGTTATTTAGGAACTACCACTTATAATCCTCAAATGATTATTGATACCCTCCAACTCCCCGAACTGGTATTCCCTCTCACCACAATAACGGTAGGCTATCCGGACGGTATTCCCGCACAAGTAGACCGTTTGCCTTTGGAAGCTGCCGTGCACGATGAAAAATATCACGACTATACACCGGAAGGAATAGATAAACTCTATGCCTACAAAGAATCATTGCCGGAAAACAAGCAGTTTATCGAAGAAAATAAAAAAGAAACATTGGCTCAAGTCTTTACAGACGTGCGTTACACAAAGAAAGATAACGAATTTATGTCCGAAAATCTATTGAAAGTACTTCGTCAGCAAGGATTCTTGAAATAAGTATTAAGTATCAAGTATTAAGTATTATCCATGCGGATGGACTTTATCATGCGATATTGTATAGCAACGGTAATACTTAATACTTGATACTTGATTTCAGTTTCTCTTTTTCAGTAACGATTCTATTTCCTGTACTTCTGCACTAAAGCTTTTGTCCACCTCCAATTGTCCTTTTACGGTTTTGCAGGCGTGAAGTACCGTTGCATGGTCTTTGTTACCGATAAACTTACCTATCTTAGAAGTTGAAAAGTCTGTGTGGTTTTTAGCTAGATACATGGCGATCTGTCGTGCTTGAACGACTTCCCTTTTTCTGGATTTTGTATGTATGGCAGACGGTTCCAGATCAAAATGCTTGCATACCACTTTGAGGATATCATCGATGGTAACCGCTTTAGTTTCGTTATGAACCACGCCATGTACAATGTGTTGTGCCAAATCCAAATCTATTTCTTTGTTGAAAATAGTGGAACGAGCCATGATAGCAATGACGATACCTTCCAGATCGCGTACACTTTCATTCACATTTTCGGCAATATAATCGATCACTTCCGGCGGGAATTGTAATCCGTCGCGGTGTATCTTGTTGCGTAGAATGTTTTTGCGAAGTTCTACCGTCGGCTTTTCAAGCTCGGCTACCATACCCCATTTGAAACGGGTCAGGAGGCGTTCTTCAATACCTTGCAACAATACAGGAGCACGGTCTGAAGTTAATATGAGCTGTTTGCCGTTCTGGTGTAAATGATTGAAAATATGGAAGAAGTTGTTTTGAGTCTTGGTGACACCGGCAAACTCCTGAATATCATCAATGATTAATACATCAATCGTCTGGTAAAAGTTAATAAAGTCGTTAGTCGTGTTATTGCGTACAGAATCCGTATATTGTACCTGGAACAAATGTGCCGAAACGTACAATACTCTTTTCTCTGGATAAATTTCTTTGATTTTCGTGCCTATTGCGTTTGCCAGGTGCGTCTTTCCTACTCCGGATGCTCCATAAAGGAATAACGGGTTGAAAGCAGTCCCTCCCGGTTTTTGCGCTACGGCTTCCGCCACACTTCTTGAAAGTTTATTGCTGTATCCTTCAATGAAGTTCTCAAAATTATAATTGGGATTCAAATGCGGGTCCAAATCCTGAACGGCAGGAGCCTGTAGGAAGCTGGGAGCTTTGTTTCCTCCGATTATGCTTTTGGGAGTAACAGCCGTAGAACGATTGCTTGCTTCGAGATTCACGGTTTGATTCGGAATCGAAGTCTTGTCCACCATGACATTGTACATCAACTTGGTTCCTTCGCCAATGACCTTATATAATGTCTTACGTATAAGATCTACGAATCTCTCTTCCAGTATTTCATAGAAAAACTGGCTCGGGATCTGTAAGATCAACGTTTTGTCCTCATATTTCAACGGAACAATAGGGGCAAACCAAGTATTATATGTCGTCTCGGGAACATTGTCTTTAATAACGTCGAGACAGCGGTTCCAAAGTACGACATGATTTGATTCAATCATAGTAACTTTTAATACATTTATTAATTAAGCAAAACTTCTACGTTTGCAAAATTGGGAATCTTATTCGGAAAAAACAAATCTATTTTTTCTTGTTTTTTTCATGCTAACAATAATGTGTTTACTTTCAATGACTTATGCGTTTGTTGTCGGACACACTCTGTTTACCCTCTCTTGCAGTTTTATAAGTATCTGTATGTTAATGTCTTATATATATAATTTTAGCCTTTTTTCTCACTTTTGTACGTTTGTACGGGAATATTATTTCGGTTTGTAGATAGACATTTGAAGAGCAATCTACTTTCTTTTGAAAGCCCTTCGTTATTTAGATAAAATCTATATAACGATAATTTGCTACTTGTCTTTCTTGCCGAATAATGAGAAGTGAACGTACCGTTTCGGATGCTCTTTCAGGTCTTCTAATAAGCTGGCTGCATTTTCAGTTGTTGCATTCAGATTATTGTATAAAGTCGGGTCGTTGAAGAGCAGTCCGATTGTGTTATCTTTGCTGTTTAATTTTTCTGTAAGTATTTTTACGTTAGCCAGCGTTTCGTCTATTTTTTTGAAAGTGGCTGCATAGTCTACTTCTTTCAAATTTCCGCTGATAACAACGAAGTTGTCTCCGATGGTGTTCAGTTTACTGGTGAGTTGAGGTATGTCATTACTCATCAGCCCTTTTACCTGCGAACTGACTACTGCCAGGTTGGCGGTTGTCTTCTCTATCGAGTGCAGGGTGGCAGGGATGCTCTTGTCTCCTAATATATTGTTCAGAGAGATGAGGATAGAATCCAGTTTCGGAAGCATTTCTTCTACCTTGGGGATCAGTTTTGCCGCGCTTTCCATCATTCCGTTGTTCAGTGTGCCGGGGATCGTATCTCCTACGGCATATTTTTCGCGCGGGTTGTTTGCCAGAAGAATATTCATGCGTACGCCTCCCATAAGTTCGGATACAAGCTCGGCACTACTTCCTTTGGGAATCCGCAGTTCCGTGTCCAGTTCCACTTCGACAATTACATTTCCGGGTTTGGCATAATCATAATAGATGTCACGTACGATACCTACACGAACACCGTCGGCAAATACCGGGCTTGATTTGGTGAGTCCGTTTACATTTTCAAATTTGGCATAGAAATAGCTGGAAGGTTGAAACATGTGTATACCTTTCAGCCAGTTAATTCCGTATATAAGCACACATAGTGCAACGATACCTGCAATACCTATTCTGACTTCTTTTGTAATGTACTTCATTTTATCTTTTTATTTATTTCTTCTTTTTTTGAATTCGGCAATCGCTTCATTGACGTTCATTTTCTCGCCGTTCCGGAAAGCGATGATAAAGGCGTCTTTGAATTGTGCCGTAATGGTGCGCTTCGTACGCAACACCTTGTTATAATCGGAGGAAGCTCCATACGTGTATTTGTATATTCCCCCTTCCTTATAATAATCTACCTCTTTCAGTCCTTTCAGCCGTTTGTCGTTTTTGGCGAGAGGTTTGGAAGAAGTAAGTATCTGTATCTTAAACGTAATTTCACTGTCATTGGTTGCACTCTCTACTACAATTGGGAGTTTCGGTGCTGTTTTGGCTGTCGCGGCAGGTTTTGTTTTTGCTTCGGCCAATAGCTTTTCCTGTTGGGGAGCTGTGTTCACGCTTTCGGTATCCTTTTGGGCAATTGCCGGGGCATTGTCTTCTTCCTGTTCGGTTGGGACGATCGTTCTGCTGACTCCCGTTAGGCGCAGTTCATGTTCTCTCTTATAATTTAAGAAAGCACGGTAGATGCCTTTTGCCATGGTGCCGGCCCCTTCTTCAGAATTCAGATAGCGCTCCTCTTCGGGCGTAGAAATAAATCCTAGTTCTATCAGAATGCTCGGCATGGCACTCGCTTTTAAGACAAGGAATCCGGCTTGATGCACTCCACGGTCTGCCCTTCTACAAGTTTGGCGAAATTGTTTTTGCATCAGCGAAGCTAGGTGTACACTCTGCTCCATATATTTATCTTGCATGAATTCAAATATAATATATGACTCGGCAGAGTTCGGGTTGAAACCGGCATATCTTGTTTTGTAGTCACTTTCGTAGAGGATTACGGAGTTCTCTCGCTTGGCAACTTCCAGATTTGCGTCTGATTTGGCCAAACCCAGTGTCCAGGTTGAAGCACCTTTTGCGGTACGATTGTTAGCCAGTGCGTTGGTGTGAATGGAAATAAAGAGGTCAGCCTTCGCGTTGTTGGCAATTTCTGCGCGTCGGTCTAAAGGGATGAATACATCTTTGCTACGAGTGTAAATCACTTTGACGTCGTCGCAATTCCTTTTAATCAGATTTCCCACTTTCAGGGCAACGTTCAGATTGATATTTTTCTCTTTCGAGATTTTGCCGATGGCGCCCGGATCATGTCCGCCATGTCCTGCGTCGATAACTACTACAAAATCCTTCCCCCATAAGTGGTTAGTACATGAGGGTAGAAAAAGTAGCCAGAGGCAAATGAATATGTATAATATGTACGGTCTATTCAGTTTCATATCTATAATACGGTGCAAATGTAGTAGAAATTTGTAGAAAACTCATTATTTGCCATTAAGTTTTGTGTTTTTTTCGGTTTAATGGTAGCTTTTTTCCTGAAATCTCCGTTACTTTGTGCTTCGAAGTTAAAATGTACGACGATGCTTAAGTTTTTGAAGAATTGGACGTTACCTATTGCTATGCTGGTAGGTGCTATAGGTTATCCGCTGTTTATCAGCCTTTCTTTTCTGACTCCCTATCTTATTTTTACGATGTTGCTATTGACCTTCTGTAAGGTATCTCCTCGTGATTTGAAGCCTAAACCTCTCCATATGTGGTTGTTATTGATTCAGATTGGCGGAGCGTTGGCTGCTTATCTGCTGCTTTATCGCTTTGATAAAATAGTAGCAGAGGGAGTGATGGTTTGTATTATTTGTCCTACGGCTACGGCTGCTGCGGTGATTACTTCCAAGTTGGGTGGGAGTGCAGCCAGTCTGACTACTTATACATTGATAGCAAATATCGGTGCGGCTATTGCTGTGCCTATTCTTTTTCCTTTGGTGGAGGTGCATCCTGATGTCACTTTTTGGGAGGCGTTTCTTGTTATTTTAGGTAAGGTATTTCCGTTGTTGATTTGTCCTTTTTTGGCTGCCTGGTTGTTGAGTAAGTGTTTGCCAAAAGTGCATCAGAAGTTATTGGGCTATCATGAACTTGCTTTTTATTTGTGGGCTGTGTCTTTAGCTATCGTAACAGCGCAGACATTGTATTCCTTGCTCAATGACCCAGCGGATGGTTTTACGGAAATCATGATTGCTGTCGGAGCACTGATTGCCTGCTGTTTGCAGTTCTTTTTGGGGAAGACAATCGGCTCAATTTATAATGACCGTATCAGTGGCGGGCAGGCGTTGGGACAAAAGAATACGATTCTGGCTATTTGGATGGCACATACTTATTTGAATCCATTGTCTTCTGTGGCTCCCGGTTCGTATGTGTTATGGCAGAATATTATCAATTCGTGGCAGTTGTGGAAAAAGAGAAAGAATGAATTGAAAAATCAAGCGTAAGACATTAGACAAAAATCGTATAAATCATTTGCCGTTGGTTGATGATTTGGTGTTGAATGAAAAGTTGCTTCTTGTAGAAATTCATCAGCCACTGGCTGATGAATTCAATTGGGCTGATTTCCTTTCAATCGGTTTTAGTCATCATGCCGAAATAATATTCAAGGCTAAGACTCTGGAAGTAAGGCTGTTTTATATACATGAGTATGTTACTCGCTATTGGAGTAAATACACTTTAAGGGATTACTTACAAGCAGACCTATACAGCCATCGGGGAACTTTGCCTAATAATTTCGCACAAACATTGCCCGATACTAAGCAAGCGCTAAAAGCTATTTGATCATTCAAAGACGAATACTTGCTTGATTTCATCAACGTGGAAGAACTGGGTGAACAGGAGGATTTATGGTAGTCTTAAATGACGTAACTGACTGTATAAAACGGTGGCAGAAGAAATGTAATCAGTCTCAAAGGGTGATTTGGCAAGTATATTGGGAATAAATGTTATTTATTCAAAAAAAGATAGCGATATATCTAAATTATGAAAGTGCTTTTATATTTTATATCAAAAAACAAAAGTACTTTCAGAGCCTGTTTAAATTTTCTTCAATAATAATTTTATCGCTGATATTTTGACCATTTCCTCTGCCGAATCGAATGTTAGTTCATAGTTTCGGCAGAGCCTCCTGTCATTTTCCATCCATGAAAATGTTCTTTCCACAATCCATCTTTTGTGAATAGGTTTGAATCCCTGTTCTTTGTATGCGCTAATAACCACCTGAATTACATAACCGAATTTATTTTTGACGTTCTGAATAAGCTCTCCCCTATATCCTCCGTCTGCTAATATGACTTTTATTCCTGAACAAAGTTCTTTCAATACCCTCATTAGCAGATAAGCAGCCTTACTGTCATGAATATTGGCTACTGTAACCATCACTGCAATAAGGGAGCCATTCTTGTCTACACCAATATGGCGTTTGACGCCTTTCACTTTTTTATTGCCGTCAACTCCGTTCAGAGACTGGTTATTGCCCCATTTAACGCTTTGGCTATCTATATATGCCTACACTGGGTTCCATGTTTTGACTCCGCTCTACCCGGACATGACCACGTAATCTGTCAAGAAGCAAATCGAAAACGTCGAGAGAAGCCCATTTCCGGTAATAGTAATAAACTGATTCCCATTTGGGGAACTCTTTGGGAAGCATACGCCACTGGCAACCCGTTTTTACTAAATAAAATATGGTATTCCAAATCATACGCAAATCATATTTTCGCTTTCTTGTTTGCAGGTTCAGCACTTTTGTTATATATTGCCACTCGGTTTCCGTTAAATCTGTCAGATACATCTTTATTATAAGTTTGCTCACTTCAAATAAAGATATTATTGGGCAGGTACGGAAACCTTCTTAAAATTTTATTTCAACCATTTTTAAACAGGCTCTTAATTGAGATGTTTTTATCTGATTGCAAAAATACGTCTAATTCTCCTTATAAAGTCTTAGTTAAACTTCCTTTAGTCTTAGTTGGAAAAGAAAATTCGGAAAATTCTCAGTAAATTTGCGCATGAAAAAGTTCAAAACCATTATAGGATTTTGAATAAGTGACCAACTCGTCCCTTGGTCAACCGGGTTTCAGTTTTTCTTCTGTTCTTCTCCGACTTCCTGTTGCAGGCGTTGCATTTCCTGCTTCATCTTTTTGATGACCTCTGCATACTCCTTGTCATTGTAGGCGTTATGGTCTTCTTTCGGATCTTTCAGTAAATCGTAGAATTCCCAGGAAGGTTCGGAGACGTAGTCGGAAGAACCGGTCATATTCAGCGGATCACCATATAGATACATGAGTTTGTACCGGTCGGTTCGCACGCCGATGTGTGCCGGACGAATCTTATGTTGGGTCCAGTAGCGATAATAAATGCTTTTTCGCCAGTCTTTGGGTGTTTTCCCCTTTAAGTTGTCGCGGAAGCTCCTGCCTTGAGTGCCTTGAGGGGCATCCACATCGGCAAAGTCGGCCAGTGTAGCTGCGAAATCCACATTCAGAATTAAATCATCCAACCGTTTCCCGGCCGGCAGTTCGCGTGGATACCGAATTACGAAAGGCATACGGGCGGCTTCTTCGTAGAACATGCGTTTGTCATAAAATCCATGTTCGCCCAGGAAATAACCTTGGTCCGCCACGTAAATCACAATTGTGTTGTCGGCAATGCCCATTTCATCAAGTGCGACCAGTAGTTTGCCGATGTTGTCGTCTATGGTGGCTCCACATCTCAGGTAGTCGCGTATCAGTTTTTGATAGGCGGATTTGCGGGCGGCAGTGGGATGCATTCCTTTGGTACTGAAAGGTAGCTCGGGGTAGCGGCACCACCACTTGTCGGGATCTTCCGAGGCTACTTGCCAGTTACGGGCTATGGTTTCCAGTTTCTGTCCCTCGAAGGTCCTGCCGTTCGTTTCGGGACCCCAGTCCAGCAGGTTCTCCGGTTCGGGAAATACGACTCCGTCATACAAATGCCTCATCCGTTCCGGAAAGTCATACGGCTCGTGGGTGGCTTTGAAGTGGCAGCACATCAGGAAAGGCTGCGTCTTGTCCTGTTCTTTCATCCATGCAATGGCTTTTTCGGTGACGATGTCAGTTGAGAAGCCGTGTACACGTTCGCCGAAGTTCCGGTTACCCGGCCAGGGGACATCGCTGTTCTTGAAGGTGGGGTCGCGATATTCGCCCTGGTCGTGGAATACGGAGTAGTAGTCGAACCCTTGCGGTTGCGACTTCAGGTGCCACTTGCCCACCAGCCCTGTGTGGTAGCCGGAAGCTTGCAGTGCAGTGGCTATGGTGGGTAGTGCAGTGTCAAGGGTATCTTCCAGCGTATATACTCCGTTGCGGTGGCTGTATCTGCCGGTCAAGATGGCTGCACGGCTTGGCGTGGAGATGGAGTTGGTGCAGAAACAGTTATCAAGTGTCACGCCTTCCTCCGCCAGGCGGCGGATATTTCGATTTTGAGCATACTCTGCCAGGATTCCTCCATAGATACCCCATGCTTGCGATGTGTGGTCATCACTTAATATGAACAGGATGTTGGGACGTTCGTTTTTTCTTGTCTCCGCTTCCGGGCTGTCGGTGGCAGCCATTCCGGAAGTTGCCATCAGAGGCAGCAGGCCGAGATATAAATATTTTGTATTCATTGATGTTTTTCGCTTTGGTTTAATATTATTTCGCTTACTTCGTTTTTATTCGAAGATATATAAATTTATCAGTTCATCCCAGGTGATTTTATGTCCGTCTTTCCACCATAACGGGGTGTCGATATTACAAAAGTCTTGTTGCTCTTTCAGGCGTTGAATCAACATTTCTTTATATGCGGCGGCTTTTTGGGGCATCGCGTCAGCAAGGTTTGCCATTTCTTTCGGATCCTTCTTCAGGTTGAATAACTGCTCCGTGATTTTACCTTCCACATTGTAGATGATATACTTATAATCATCCTTTACCAGTGCCCGTTGTTGGTTGGAGTATGCCAGGAAGATGTCGTCACGAAGTTTGTCTGTGGTTCCTTCCAACAAAGGTTTTAGAGAAACGCCTGTTACTGAAGCCGGTATTTCGATTCCTACTATGTCGCATAGGGTGGGGTAAAGATCATATAAATAGCATAAGGCATCGGTTTTGAATCCATGTTTTTTACTGCGTGGGTCGATGATTAGCATGGGTACACCCACACTGTGCTCATAGAGGCTTTGTTTGCCCAACAAACCGTTTTGTCCCATTGCCAGGCCGTTGTCCGATGCAAATACAATGACCGTATGCTCTCTTTCGCCCGTGGCGTTCAATGCGTTGAGCACCCGTCCTATCTGTTCGTCTACTTCGCTGACCATTCCGTAATAGAGGGCGAGTTCCTCCTGAAGTTGTTCGCCTGTGCGGGGTGGGGGAAGAATTTGTTCGTCGCGGATAGCCAGTTCGCCATTGTCGAACGGGTGTTGCGGCAGAAAGTTAGTGGGTAGGATGATGTCTTTGGCTTTATATTTCTTTCCGTAGTCCGGCAATTGATTTCGTGGGTCGTGCGGGGAAGTGAATGACACGAATGCCATGAAAGGGTTTTGGGCTTTTGCCGCGGTGCTGAGGAACTCGATTGCCGCATCGGCAAACATTTTTGAAGAAAACTCTTCTCCGATGAAAGACGTCTCTTTATATTGGCCTGTTCTATCGTAATGATGCAGACGGGGAGAGCAGTGTCCGTTCTTTTCGTAAGGATGCATCCCACCGAAGAAGATGTTCTCTCCTGCGGCAAACGAACGGTTGAAGGAGGCATGGTCTGAATGCCATTTGCCGGTAGCAAATGTCTGATAACCGTTGGCTCGTAATTGTTCGGGAAGTGTCACCATGCATTCGGGTATCTTCATGCCGTCGCTTTGCACTTCAAATACTCCCCTTCCGGTCATCAGCATGGCACGGCTGGGCATTGACAATGCACCGCAAAGGGCACCGTTGGTGTAAGTGCGGGTAAAAGTGACACCTTCAGCTATTAGGCCGTCGATATTTGGAGTGTACACATTTTTATTCCCTAAGGCTGCGATGGCATCACTTTGCATATCATCTACCAGCAGGAACAGGATGTTGGGTTTTTCCGTTTCCGGTTGGCATCCGCTCAAGGCCGTCAGGGCGAGTGAGGCGGATAACAGGGTTTTCATTGTTTTCATGGTCGTTCGTCTTTAACTTCTTAATTAAGCCATTAGTATACTTCTATCTCATCCACAAATAGGAAAGGCGGCATTCCGGCGCCAGAGTGTCCGGGCGGCAAGGCTTCAAAACCGTTTGCGGTTACTTTTACGTAGCGTGCCTGCGCTTCATCGAAGTTGAGCTCCAGTGTCTCCCGGCGCTTTCCTTCCATCCGGGCTTCGGGAGCCGGCCAGGTGCGCGAGGCCACTTCGCTGAACTCCTTTCCGTCAATTGACAGTGCAATCCGCACGCTCTCTATCCCCATGATATAGGAACTCATGTCTGTCAGTGACGAGAGGCAAACTTGCTTCACTGTCTGCACGCTTCCCAAGTCTATTACCGCCTGCAACGGATGAGGATTATAGCCCACCCACAACCCGGTGGTGTGGAAAGCTGTGCTCCGCACGCCGTCTACCAGTATCGTGCCATTGTTTCCATTATACCTATCTGACGGTTTTGTCAACAACTTTATGTCGGCAAAAGTGGCTTTATTGATTCTGACATCTTTCTCCAGCACATCGCTGTGCAGGCCGGACGGAGTGTAGGCAATGGCTTTCAGGCAGGCATCTGTCGAAACGTAAAACGGAACTGTGTATTTGAGGGACTTGGGAGTGGGAGTGCTGCCATCCAGTGTGTAATAAACGTTTGTGCCTTCGAGGGTCTTCAACGTCACTTCCAGTCGTTGGTTTTTCATATCCGGCCGGTATCCTGCTTCTATTTCAAAGAAGTGAGGGGCATATCTGAAACCGTTTTCACGGTACAGGTCGAGCATTACCGGTAGCCGTTCTAGAAAGTCGAGATAATTTTTCCGTCTGCTTCCGCTCCATGTAACTTCGGCGAAGGCGGCCAGTCGGGGCAGCATTTTATAATCCAGCGTTTTGTTGTCAGGTACGTAAGAAGCCCATAGGCAGGCTTCTGCTCCCAGTATTTTTTCTACGTCTTTGTCTGTCATTTCGGGTGTGACGATCTCCGTACTATAAAGTTTCTGCATCAATACAAGTCCTCCGGTTGCCGCGGGCTCGTTTTCCATATTGCTTGACTGATAGTTGTTCAGGTAGAAATGCCCGTTGGATGAGAAAATTACCGGATGATTTTGTTTGACGGCTTTTACGCCACGTCCCAGTCCTCGCCACGACATGATTACGGTTTCGGGGTCTATATTGTCGGAGAGGACTTCGTCCCAGCCAATCATTTTTTTCCCTAACGATTTCAGATAAAGAGCCACTTGCTTGTTGAACTCGCTCTGTAACAAATCTTCCGCAGACTCTTGTTCCGTATCTTTCAGGCTGTATCGGCGGATGATTCTTTGGCAGTCCGGACAGGCTTTCCAGCGGTCTCTCGGCACTTCATCGCCCCCGATGTGCAGATAAGGCGAAGGGAAGAGTGCGGCCACTTCCGCTAATACATCTTCCACAAATTGCCGTGAAAATTCTTTGCCCATGCAGAGTACGTCTTTGTGTACTCCTCCGCGATCCATAGATACCTCGTAAGGGCCACCGGTGCAGCCTAACTGTGGATAGGCGGCAAGAGCGGCTGTGGTGTGTCCGGGTAAGTCTATTTCGGGGATGATGGTGATAGCACGCCCTTTTGCATAGGCAATTACTTCCTTTATTTCCTCTTGTGTGTAGAAACCACCGTAACGTTCGCTGCCGGTGCCTTTCCAAGCGCCTACGCGTGTCAGTTCCGGATATTTCTTTATCTCTATTCTCCAACCCTGGTCGTCTGTGAGGTGCCAGTGGAAATAATTCAAACGGTGCATTGCCAATAGATCGATGAAGCGCTTTACTTGCTCCACCGTGAAGAAGTGGCGGCTTACGTCTAGCATCGCTCCCCGGTAATTCATTTCGGGATAGTCTTCAATTTCGATGGCAGATAGCGTGAAAGGTGCTTTCTTTTGTAACAGTAGAGATTGCTTTAACCATTGTAAAGCATAAAATGCTGCGGAAGCATCTTTGGCTTCAATCACAATGCTGTCCGCATTTACTTTCAGCCTAAACCCTTCGGTGGGCAATGCCGCATTATGTTTCAGGAGGATACAATTCTTCAGGTTCTTTTCTCCTGTACTTTTTTTAAAGGTTATGCCGGTGTGTCTCTCCATTTCGGAGATACATGTTGAGACACTTTCCGGCAATTCGTTTTTTCCTGTCGGATAGATAATTGTGGTACGTTCATCAATTGTGAATGGTTTTCCAGCATGAATTGTTATATCGGCAGGCTGGGGAATTTGCAGATAGGTCGAGGCCGGCTGTTGAGAACAAGCCTGTACTAGTAATCCGATTCCCAGTAGGATAACTCCATGTATGTTTTTTAAGTTTATGGTATTCATTTGTAATCGTTATTTGTTTACCTCAATCTATTCTTCCCGGTTCTCTCCGATTTTTTCCCGGTTGTCCTGTCAGGTCATCTCCCAAGTCCTCCCGGCACTGGTCGGCTATCCGTTGTAGTTTTTCTGCAATCGCGGGATGCTGGCTGATGACATTGACCCGTTCACCCGGATCACGTCTCAGGTCATAGAGTTCACATTCGGTTATTTCTTTTTTACCCAGTTCACCCGGTTGTCCGTCATTGCCTGGCATTTGTGTTTCGTAGGATACATATTTATGGGGGAATACCAGTTTGTAATATCCGTCGGTGATGGCTTGCAATGAGTTCCTGTGATAATACATACACAGTGATTGGCGTATGGGGGCTTTGTTCGTTCCTTTCAATATGGCTGCCATGCTCAGTCCGTCTATCGGTAACTGGGGGTGTGGTGCACCGGTCAGTTCCACCAAGGTGGGCAGGATATCGATATTCGACATCAGGTCGTTGCAGATGCTTCCGGGGGCGATTGTCCCTTTCCAATAGAACAGGCAAGGTACGCGCATACCGCCGTTGAAGGTGGTAGCTTTTGCCTCTCGAAGTCCGCCTGACGAACCTGCATGATTGCCGTAATTGGCCCAAGGTCCATTATCCGAAGTAAGGATGACCAATGTATTTTCTTCTACTTTAGCCTCACGCAAGGCCTGCATGACTTTTCCTACGCTCCAGTCCAGTTCCATCATTACGTCTCCATAAAGTCCCTGCTCGCTTTTTCCCTTGAATTTATCCGATACAGCCAACGGAACGTGAGGCATGGAATGAGCCAGATACAAGAAGAATGGTTTGCCGCTGCCGGTACTTCTCCGGATAAAGTCTACCGCGCTGTTTGTATAGTTGGTGGTTAATTCCGACTGTTCTGTATTGTAGCCTATTACTTCATTGCCTTCAATCAAAGGCAGATCGGGAAATTTATATTGGGGGTGATTAGGCCACATATCATTGGAGTAGGGTAATCCGTAATATTCATCGAAACCATGCTGGAGTGGCAGGAATTTCCTGGCATCTCCCAGATGCCATTTGCCGAAAATGGCTGTGGCATATCCTTTCGTTTTCAAGAGTTCGGCAATAGTTTCTTCCTTGTCGCTTATACCAGTAGGGGAGTTTGGGTTGGGGGCGTAGGCAAAACCTATACGGTTGGGATAGCATCCTGTCATAAGGCCGGCGCGGGATGCACCACTGATGGGTTGTACCGCATAGAAATTGGTCATGGACACTCCTTCGGCCGCCAGTTTGTCGATATGGGGAGTTTGATATCCCACAGCTCCCTTGAAAGAGAAGTCGCCGTTTCCGGCATCGTCCAAATTGATCAGGACGATATTCAATGGTAATTCTTTGTCGGAATGCGCACAGCTGCTTAATAAGGCGCAGCTGCCTAAGAATGCTCCGCTTCTCAATAATATTCTGCTGCTGGACAATACTTTGCAACTCAGCAACATGTTGTCTTTCAACTTTTGAACTGTTTTATATTTCATTGGGTTTAATAGTGTTTTAAGTTTAATTCTTCTTTATTTTTATCCTTATCTGCACATTAAACGAGCCACCGTTTATCTTAGGATTTACATTGTCGATGGAACATGCAGCATAAAGCACTTCGGGGTCTCCTTCTTCATTCAACAGCAGTTGCGGGCGTTCCAGGCGTTTAACTTTCACGGTATCTCCGTTTGCCAGTATCAACTCCTTTTTCATGAACAAGGAATGTTGGGGGAGCTGCCACTTGATGCCGTCGTTCGAACGCATGATGGCCAGGCATGCGTCTCCTTTGGTGAACTTTCCGTTGAAGTCCTTGAATACGGCATAAAAGCACTTGTCACGCTTGTGATACCATACGTAAGGATCTTCTGCTGATAGTTTTCCTTCCACACCTTCCAGATGGAAGACGGGTTCATCCAAAGCTGTAAACGGACCGTCCGGGTGGTCGCTGATGGCAACTCCGTGAATGCCGCGCCAATGCGGGTCGTAGATATTCCCTTTAAAGAATAGCAAGTATTTGCCGTCGGTGGGACGATAGACTACGGCAGGGTTCACCACAATCAGGTTATCCGGCTTCGGCTCTGTACCCTGGGGTGAGGGAGCCAGCACGTTGTCGGGCTTCACCCGCGTGCGCGGCTCAAGCAACGGCTTGTCCGAGTGTGTGAACTTTCCTTTCAGCAGGTCGGGAAACGACTCGAACACGATTACGCCGATTTTCTGGTTCTGCTGTACCCTGTCTCTTTTGGGTAGAGTGTCTGTTTCTGAAAGCACATTGTCATTGCCCGGATCTACTGTTGCCGCATAGTACAGGTAGTATTTGTTGCCAAACTTGCGCACATGCGGATTTGAAGTGCTTTGGGCATCCCACGAGGAAGTGTCAGCGGCAAACCCGTCCTGGTTGTAGAAGAAGCCCAACTGGCGGAAACCACCATCGGGACGTTCAGAAACCGCCAGGCCGAGTTTAGAGCCGAATACCCAGGCGTTGTTGAAGGGATGTACTCCTGTTTCGGGTGCGGAGTAGATCATGTAATACTTTCCATCTTCGGCTTTGCTCACCGAGCCGCCCCAGGTGAAGTGCCCCGGTACTTGCAAGGCGGATGTTCCTTCCACTTCATACCCGCCTTCTATTTGTTTCACCTGTAAGTCTACGGGTTCTGCTTCAAAGATGTATTCGTATGTCGGCTGGTGACCGGTACAGCCCAACAAGCCGAATGCAATGGCAATATATTCTGTTTTCATTCTGTTTCTCATGGTCATGTATGTTTTCTTGTTTATTCGTTACTTTTTAGTTGACAGTCCTGAAGGATAATTAGGACTGTAAAGCAGGGTTTTCTCCCTTTTCTGCAACTGTCCGTCTTTCACCCATTTGTCGCCACGTTCGCTCAGGTGCTCTGCCATTGCGCGGCGCAGTTCATCTGTTTGCTTCCGGTATTTCCTGTTGGTTATCTGATTCACTGTTTCGTGAGGATCTTTCACTAAATCAAACAGTTGTTCTTCACCTGTGCGCAGGAACCATATATATTTTATCTTTCCATCTGTAAGCGCACACCAATAGTTTTCTTCCGAGTAACAGGTGGCATGCTCCATATCTATCCAGCGCCGCCACTGTGGATTTTCTTCTTTTATAAGTTTTAGCATTGAACGGCCGTCCATTGCTTCGGGCGTTTCTCCCCCCGCCGCATCTAAAAATGTGGGCAGAATGTCTCTCAACTCTACCGGATTCTCGATGACTTTTCCTCTGCAGTGTACGCCTTCCACGTCTTTCGGAGTTTTTATAATCATCGGGATGGCTGCAGAACCCTCGTAGGCATAGGTTTTCCGCCATGAATGATGATCTCCCATCATATCCCCGTGGTCTGAAGTGAAGCAGATAATTGTGTTGTCATACATGCCTTTCTCTTTGAGCGCTTTTACGATTCTTCCCACTTGTTCGTCGATAAAAGTGACGGCTGCATAATAATGCTTGCGGGTATTCTTTACATATTCGGTGCTGAATTGGGCAAATGCGGCGGAAGAATCAGCTTTGGGATCGGTGATGTCTTTGCCTATATGCTTGCTCCACTCTCCTTCGGCGGGGGCGGGGATTTCTATGTTTTCGTACATCTCCAGAATCCGTTGCGGAGGATCGTAAGGGCTGTGAGGACGGGCGAATGATATCTTCAAGAATAGCGGCTGTTCACCTTCATAATGCTTGATGGTACTTACGGCCACGTCGCCTGTCCAAACTGTGGGATGTAGGTTCTCGGATAGTTTATAGGTAGAGGCGGCGTGATCGTTCCAACCAATTCCTGTAGCATCGGGATTCTTACCCGGCGCGACGGTCATGAACCATTTTCTGTAGTCGCTGCGGAAATAGGGCGATTCTATCCGTCCGCTTTCGTCGAGGATGGTGGCATGAAAACCGTGCAAGGCGTTTTGAGGGCGCCAGTGCATCTTGCCGATGCCCAGCGTGAGGTAGCCGTGATCACGTAGCATTTGCGGCATCTCGAATTTATAATGTTCCGCCACATTGCCATAACCAAGCATGCCGTGATGCCAGGGCGAAAGTCCGGTCAGCAATCCTGCGCGTGCCGGGGTGCTGCTGGGGGTGGCGGAATAAGCGTTGTTGAATAAAAAGCCGTCTTCTGCCAGGGCGTCTATGTTCGGGGTTATGATTCGGTCGTTTCCCGCACACCCTATCGCGTCTCCACGTTGTTGGTCGGTCATTATGAAGATGATATGCGGCTGTTTCTCTGCCATTGCCTGTTGTGGCAGGCAGAAGGGGACGGCCAGTCCCGATAACCAATAAGTGTGTTTCATGATCTTTTGTTATTTATAAGGATATGGGAGCACCGTATTGTTGTTGAAGAGTTTTCAACTCATCCTTCAATTGGCGGGTTATTTCTTCGGTGCTTTCCCGACCGTACAGGTTGTTCATTTCCGAAGGGTCTTCTTTTAGGTCGTACAATTCCCAGACATCGATATCATTGTAGAAATGTATCAGTTTGTACCGTTCCGTCCGTACGCCGTAATGCCGTTTTACGGCATGTTCCGCCGGGTATTCATAGAAGTGATAGTATAAGGAGTGTCGCCAGTCGTCAGGCGACTCGCCTTTCAGCAGGGGTACTAACGATACGCCTTGCATGTCTTCGGGGACGGACACTCCGGCCAGTTCCAGGAAAGTGGGGGCATAATCAATGTTCTGGACCAACTGGGGGATGTCGCCCCGCTTGTTTAGTCCGCGGGGAAGTCTCATTATTAATGGCGTATGCATGGATTCTTCGTACATGAATCGTTTGTCAAACCATCCGTGCTCGCCCATATAGAATCCTTGGTCGCTGGTGTAGACCACCAGGGTGTTGTCCGACAGGCCTTTTTCGTCCAGATAGTCCAGTACGCGTCCTACGTTGTCGTCCAAGGATTTTATCACCTTGGCATAGTCGCGCATGTAGCGTTGATATTTCCATTCCGCCAGTTCTTTTCCTTGCGGCTTGGTTTTATAGAATTCTTGGATAAGTGGAGAATAAAAGGCATCGTATTGTGCCCGTTCTTCGTCGGTCATACGGCTTATGAACTTTAGATAAGTTGCTTTCAGCCGTGAATCGTCTTTTTCGCTCAGCATTTTTGTGTCGTACATGATATCCATGTGTTTCAGGATGCTCATTTCGGCTGAGGCGGCGGCTGTGCGGTTATGGTAATCGTCGTAAAAGTTTTCGGGAAGTTCAAAAGTCTGGTCTTCGTATTCGGACAGGTATTTCAGTTCCGGCAACCAGTTGCGGTGGGCTGCTTTGTGGTGAATGAACAGGCAGAAAGGCTTGTTCTTGTCTCTCTGCGTCTCCAGCCAGTCGATACTCATATCTGTGATGATATTTGTCAGATAACCTTTCTTTTGTATGGTATCGTTGTCCATGGTGATGAAGTCCGGATTGTAATAGTCTCCTTGTCCTGGTAGAATCTCCCAGAAGGTAAATCCTGTCGGTAAACTTTCGAGATGCCATTTGCCTATCATGGCGGTTTCGTAACCTGCCGCTTTCAGGAGTTTGGGCATAGTTTGTTGTGAAGAGTCGAAGACGCAGGTGGTGTTGTCGGTAAAACCATTGGCATGGCTGTGTTTTCCGGTGAGCATACACGCACGGCTGGGACCGCTTAGCGAATTAGCCACAAAGCTGGAGGTGAAACGAACACCGTCAGCCGCAATACGGTCGAGGTTAGGGGTGTGGATGTGGCGCTTGTCATAACAACTCATCATTTGGGCGGTATGGTCATCAGTCATGATGTAGACGATGTTGTAACGTTCCGCATCTTTTCCTTCTCTTCGGGAAGTATGGTTGCAGGCAGATAAAAAAAATAGAGAATTGAATCCGATAATAGAATACCCCAACTTTATCGTTATATGGTCTGTTAAAATGTTCTTCATATATAAATAGGGTTGTTTCCGGGAAAATAGTTAGGTTTTAGTAACGAGAGCGTTTCATTTCAGGAAACGCTCTCGTTATCTTATAAAAGCTGATTATAATCGATGATATTTGGAATCAGAATCATTCTCCGTCATCTGGAAAACGTACACCAGTCTTCCAGGTTGCTTCTTTCACAAGTTTGCCATCTCTTTGATGACTGGAATAATCTTTGATTATGGTTCCGCTTCCTTCATTACACTTCCAATAAACTTCCAATCCCGGAGTCTGAGGTGAGACAACATACATATTATTCGAGATTTCAGCTTGGCTGCGAGCTACAGACCATACGCGAAGTTCGCTAATACTTCCCTTCAATGTATAGGCAGTATTTACGCTATTTGCAAAGCCTATTTCTTTCATCTCGAAAACTTCTCCCGGAAGAGCATGCGGAGTTGTAAAATCCAGTACCCCATCTACATAGAAACGTATGTTTGTTCCATCGTAAGTTAATGCCAGATGATACCATTTATTAGCCGTAAAGCGTGTAATACTTTGTGGTTTCCCAGAACCTATTTTAGCCTGGAATTGGTTTTGTTCACAGGTAACATCTCCGAAGCGAGTATAAATATTGTTTTTCCCGTCGGCTCCCTTTATAGTCCATTGAGTCACATTGTTTCTGTTAAATGCATCCATGCATAAATTCCACTCTAATGTCCATGATGAAAGCCCTTCTATCATAGATTCTGGAACAATAGAAATAGCATTACCATTGGCTAAATATGGTACTGTAGTTACTATTATCTGATCCAAAAGTACTATTAAAGAAGATGAAGACAATAGTTTCTCGGCTCCGTTTGCATTAACTATAGCTACGGGGATAGCATATTTTTTGGTTGCGTCGATAGTTTCATCAAAAGGTTTTATTATCAAGTTTGTCGGTGATGAACCGATTTCACCAGCTTTGATTGTTGTCGTACTTTCCGAAAAACTGTAAAATTTTTCCGGCAACAACTGATAATCTGTACCGTTTTTCTGATTATATGCTTGCAGTGCCGTTGCATCTGTTCCGTATTCAACGGTTACGTCCGTTGTCATCATGGTACCTAAACGGGAAGAGATAACAGTTTTGGCTCCCGTATCGTCAATAGTTACTTTTTTTGATTGGGATTTCTGCGCATCGGTCAGGAATACCCCATTCTCTATCACATCATATTCTGATTGGCAGGCTGCCAAAAGAGCAACCATGAATATTATTCCTATTTTTGCTATATTTTTCATGATTTGTTCAGTTTTTAATTGTTGGGATTGGCCGGATTCATTATTTGAATGGCCTGTCGCATGAACTTATATTCCGGATCGTGTGCATATTCATATTCCATATGGTATGCTCCGCATCCTCCTTTACGTCCTTCTTCGGGATGCCAACCGGCCATGCCCAATAAGGAGGGCATTTTATTACCTTCTTCATCTGTATAGGTTACACCGCCATTTTTCCAATAGGACTCAAAATTCTCGGTTACAATGAGGCGCTCCGGACCTATATATTTACTGACTCCGTTGTAACGGCTTTGGAGTCTGGAAGGAGCAGAAGTATTATATGCTTGAGATACGGCATAATCAGCATATTGCCATCCTTCTTCCGTAATGTAACTGATATGTCCATCTACCATAATTAGTTTGTCCGGACCTAAATTTTTGCGCATTTCACGTAATAGCGTAGTCATGTTATCCTTGTTGTAGAAGAGGTCACCGGCTGAACATTCGTGGTCAAAATCTATCCCATCATAACCATATTTGAAGATAGAATCGGATAATGCCTTTGCTGCTGCGGGAATATCTTCTGCCTTGTTTTCAAACGGACATACTCCTCCTTTGAATAAGTTGGACATATTGTGAGAGAAAAGCGTGAATGTGATTCTTGTTCCATATACCTCCTGTACGTATCTCATATCATCTATGTGATTTTGAGTTAAGTTATATTTGTCTCCCCATATAGATATGATATCCATACTGTCGGGTGCACTGCGCAATGAACCTCTTGCAGAAGTTGATGTGCCTCCGTTCCAAAAGCCGAACCACCCAAAAGCTATTTGGTGGTCCGTCTTTTTATAAGCTCTTAATTTCCTGTAGTATTCTTCTGATTTGGGAGTTCCATCCAGATTTTGTATTATATTTGCTTCGGGCATGGTCCAGTCATCGCATGCTTGCATAAACAATCCCAAGCCAAATACTAATCCGATAGTTTTCAATATATTTTTCATATGATTTACTTACTTTTAGTTTATTGATTTATTTTCTATATCCCACCATAAACGGGTACCACCGTTGTCCTGACCACCTAATAATTGAATGGCTTCTTGTATGTTTTGGGGATTTAAAGTGTATTCTGATTTGGCAAATGGCAGTCTGCGTATTTGAATATCCGTATCAACTGTTCCACTGCTATTATTGACTGCTACAGGGAATAATTTAGGATAACCGGTACGGCGGAATTCCGTCCAGGCTTCCTGACCATTTGGGAACGTGGCAATCCATTTCTGGGTGATAATACGTTCAAGCTTCTTGTCCTTGGAATCATTCTCTTTCCAGCCAATGGTTATGTTACTGACAGCACCTATGTTATTGGACGACTTTAGAGGATCTACATAGTTAGCGGCTGTCTTCACTTCATCCGTCATATACTCATTGGCACCACTTGCTCCCCATTCGTTGAAAGAAAGGCGAATACCTTCTTCATAAGCACTTTGAGGAGTAGCACCTCCCATGTTCCATCCTCTTAAAGCACCTTCGGCTTTAAGAAAAGCAACTTCGGCTGCATTTATCCAGATTATTGGAGTGTTACTTTGTATGTTCGGGGAAGAGTATCCTAGCCGCGAGTCTTTATTGCTGTCCAAGTTGAGGCCTGTTCGAAGAGCGAAGTAACCGGATGTCTCATTCAGGGTACCTTGCGTGAACATTTTACTCAAACGTGGGTCTTCATAACCTGTCAGTATGGACCAAATGGAAGCTCCCATACGAATGTCTTTATAATTGGCCCACATTGTGTATAGTTGATTAACTACGTCATTGGCTCCCACCGTTTTCACCCCGGCGTTATCATCATTTGAAGTTATTACCCCTAATGAATGGGATATAGCCTTTTCAGCTTGTTCTTTTGCAACTTCCGGCTTTACGAAAGCTAGACGCATTGCTAGACGCAGACGTAGTGAATTGGCAAATTTCACCCATTTGCTGTAATCGCCTCCATAGACCAAATCGTACTCTGCCATAGGTTTTGAACCGGGATTGTTCACGGTAAACTTGGTCAGGACTTCAGCCGCTTTGTCCAGTTCTTCGAAGAACTTCATATAAACAGTCTCTTGGCTGTCGTATGGAGTGGTCATCGAACCGCTTCCTACCTGGGTGTAAGGCAGAGGCCCCCACATGTCGGTAAAGCGATGCATGGAAGCAATTTTAAGAATCTGTGCCCATTGGTAGATGTGGGAGTTTTCATCGCCATCTACGCTTTTCTTAATTTCGATATAGGCGCCGATAGCCTGGGTATATACTTTTTCGAACGGATTATTCAGCCAATTATCCTGGAAGAAGTAGGTGGCATTGTTCTTATTGCTGTTGAAATTGGTGGGAATGGCCATGTACCCCGAATAGATATCTCCTACCAAGTTTTGCGACAATTGAAACTGATTGTTATGCGTAGAGACCACATTGCGTTGCAATTGAGGGAAGAAAGCTCCGACTTTCACGTTATCTCCTTCCAGTATGTCTTCGGTGGCTTCGTAAGGGGGGACATTATCAAACCATCCGGTGCAGGATGCCAGGGAGATGGCTCCGGCAAAAATCATTCCTTTTCCAATATTTAATATATAGTTCTTCATGATAGTATTATTTTTAGAATTGCATTCTTACACTGAATCCGACATTTCTCAAGCTGGGTTGCATAAAGTAATCCAATCCCTGGAAGTAGGTACCTGTAAATGCGATACTTTCCGGATCGAACGGGGCTTTGTTGTAAATCATCCAAAGATTGCGTCCTATGAGGGAAACTGTCATATTCAATTTGTCATTAAACCATTTCTTCGGTAAGTTATAGCCTAAAGTTAGTTCTTGCAAGCGTACATTGGTAGCACTGTACACATAGTTAGATAACATGCCGGTATCACCTCCGCCAATATATTCATAAAAATACTGTGGGTCGAGTTTACCGAAGTTGACTGTTACGCCACCATTGTCACGTGCGATTGCTGACGCTTCCGATACTCCGTATTTGTCGAGTATAGCCTGAGTGGCTGACATCACTTCTCCACCAATGCGGGCAGTCAGCAAGAAGCCCAGGTTAAAGCCTTTCCAGGAAAGGTTGTTGCGGAAACCTAAGTTAAAATCCGGATTGGCATTACCTACCTTCTGTAAATCTTCTACTGTCTGGAGCTGGTTGGTATCGGGATCTACATAAATAAATCCGGAACCATCTTGGCGCAAACGGCTGGTTACATATATATCGCCCATTGAGCCGCCTTCTTCCAGTATCATCCGATATGTTCCAAACTTGGAAACTTCCAGACTGGGAATGTTGAGTAATTCACCCGTAAGTGGATCCGGGTAATCACGTACCAATTCTTTTATTTCATTACGGTTCATACTGAAAGTAAGCTGTGAGTTCCAGTTCAGGTCCCCGAATTTATTTTCGTAAGATACCATAGCTTCAATACCCCAGTTTGCTATATCACCTGCTTGAATATAGAATGTTGAGTATCCGGAGGAAGCGGAAGCTTTGGCTTCAAATGTCTGATTGTATGTATTTGATTTGTAATAGGTGAAGTCGAGGCCAACATGCCCGTCAAACAATTTGGCATTTGTACCTATTTCAAATGATTTGGTCCGCTCTGGATGCAGTTCTGGTACCGGCATGTGGGTGTTGGTCTCAAATTCTCCACTCGAACTGTAGCCGAAAGTCGGGATTGTGAGATAACGTGAAGGTGCATTACCTACGGAACTATAAGAAGCTCTCATTTTCCAGAATGTCAACCACTTCGGCAACTTCACCATTTCAGTGATTACTCCTGAAAGACCTACAGATGGGTAGAAGAAAGAACTGTTGGGTGTGTTGACCAAAGCCGATGACCAGTCGTTGCGTGCTGTAGCACTCAGGTAAATCATGCTTTTCCATCCCAGTTCCGCACTGGCAAATACCGATTGGGTTTGTTCTTTCCAACCATCCTGTTTGATGCGCGAATTATTTGCCCCCAAATCTACATTATGCAAAGTGAAGAAGTTGGGAATCATGCTTAACTGACCTTCCGCACCTACATAATCCATACTTACGTCCTGGATGCTGGCACCCACATTGGCAGTGAGGTCGAAATCATTGAAACGTTTGTTGATATTGACCAGGAAGTCAGCATACAATTGTTTGTCTACGTCCTTACGGTCGCCATAATATCCTTTGCTTTGAGCAAATTTGGCATCTGTGCTGGCATAAAGTTTTTTTGTATGTCGGGTGTTGGCATTGTCAATGCGTACACGTCCGCTGATATCCATCCAGTCGAACACTTTATATTTCAATCCGGCATTTGCCATATAACGATCCCGATCGTTATTGAACATATTGCGGTTGATGATCCAGTATGGATTCTGCATTGCCATGCCCATTTCACCATAAGGCCAGTGTTGGGTCATCAGCTGACGGCCTTCGTCATAACGTTCGTACATGCGATAGGGGGTGAAGTCTTCACCGCGAGGAAAAAGGTAGAGAGGAACAATCGGGTTAAAGTATTGTCCTTGCGAGAGCATGTTCTGGTCTTTCTGAATCACGTAGCTGAAACCTAAGTCCAATGTCATTCTGTCATTAAAGAAATTGGAGGTATTACGAACTGTAAAGTTATAACGCTGGTATTTATTGTTCGGAATGATACCTTCGGCTGTTGTGGAAGATGCCGATGCGAAAGTCTGGTTCTTTTCATTACCCAGTGAAATGGACAGGGCAGTAGTGGTATTATAACCTGTACGGAAGAAATTCAGAGGATCATAGGAAGAAGGGGTTGCCAATTTGTCTCCCCAGCTCGAAAATTCGCCCGGTTTGTTGCCGTATGTGTTCTGGAAACGCGGAGTTACGAATGGGTTGGAAAAATCCGTGTTATGCGATAATGTTATTTTAGGTTTGCCGGCAGCTCCTTTCTTCGTGGTAATCAGGATTGCACCATTGGCTGCATTACTACCGTAAAGCGCCGCTGCCGCAGGACCTGTCAATACTGACATACTCTCGATGTCTTCCGGGTTAAAGTCGGCAATGCCTTCACCTTTGGGAGCTGCAGTATAAAAACCTTGGTTCTTTTCGACATCGCCTCCATTTGTATTATTCAAAGGAACACCGTCAACTACGTACAACACGTTGTTGCTTTTACTGATAGATTTCACACCGCGCATCACTACTTTGGTAGAACCTCCGATACCCGAAGAACTACTATTAATTTGTAGCCCGGCTACTTTTCCGGTCAGCGAGTTTACAAAGTTCGCGTCTTTTACCGTAGTGATTTCATCAGATTTCACTTCAGTGAGGTTATATCCCAATGCTTTTGACTTACGCTTGATACCTAACGCTGTTACAACAACTTCTTCCAATAGTTCAGCGTCTGCTGACAATTGGATATTATAGATATTATTATCCGTAACTTTTAGCGTTTGTGGGGCATAGCCGATGTATGAGACCTCAATCGCATCTCCCTGATTCACTTCCAGAGTAAAATTTCCGTCTATGTTTGTAATGGCACCTACACCGGGTTTCCCCTTTACAACGATGTTCACGCCAATCAGGGGCATATTTTGATCATCTAATACCTGTCCGGTTATCTTCTTGGATTTTCTTTTCTCTTGTTTAGGCTCTTGTACGATCATGATATGGTCTCCCTGGATTTTATAAGCAAATCCTGTACCTTTCAATATTTGGTCAAGGGCTTTTTCTATTGTCGCGTCAACGACATTCAGTGAAATGGTTTTATCGGCGCCTAATTGTGATTCATTATAGGCAACTGACATTTTAGTCTGTTTTTCAATTTCGGTCAATGCCTCTTTCAAAGAGACTTTTTCTTTTTTAATGGATATTTTTTTCGCATTTTGGGCGAAAACTACTGTCTGTGAGAGCAGCAAACAGCAAAAAAAAGTTATAATTTTAGCTTTTAATCGATATATGTTCATATCTTTGTAAAGTTTTTAGTGTTAAACTCATGATATTAGAATTTTTTCCCTAGTTGTAGTATTATGTAAATACTAAAAGTTAAGATTTCACATCCGGGATGAGGCGGCAACCTTTTCCCGGATATTTTTTTTCATACTTTCTGTTTATTTAAAGGTTAAACAATGTTTCTCTGTTATTGAATGGTATATACATCGTTTTCTACAGTATATTCAAATCCACCGATAACCTCTTTCATAACGGCAAACACTTCCTGAATAGTTGCTTTTTCGGAGAAGCGGAAATTGTATTTGTCGTTGTTGAAGCGGGCTTCGTTATATTGGATTGTAATATTGTATTTTCTCTGCAATGTGATCATCATGTCTTTCACCGTGACGCTTCGGAAAACCAGCATACCTCTCTGCCATGCAGTGACATCCTCCACGTTGGCATCCGTCAGATAGCTTGCGCCTGTATTTTTCAGATAAGAGACTTGCTGACCCGGATGCAGGATGTACTTTTCTCCTTCTATGCCACATACGACCCTTACTTTTCCTTCAAGCAGGGTAGCTACTATTTCATTTTTATCGGAATAGGCAGCTACGTTAAATTCTGTTCCTAAAGCTGTGACTGATAGTGTGTTGGAACGGACTATAAATGGCTTTTCCGGATTAGGCTTTACCTTAAAATTAGCTTCTCCGAGTAGAAAGACCGTGCGGGTATTTCCTGTGAATTTTTCAGGATAGAGTAATAATGTACCTGAATTGGTCTGTACTTTACTTCCGTCCGGCAAGTCGATATACAACATCTCACCGGCACGGGTGTAATTTTCTACCATAGCTATCTCTGAGTATTCGGCTTTGGTCAGAAAGTAGGTGGCAGATACGGACAGAACCAAGAGTGTTACGGCTGCTGCATAGCGCGTGAACTTCAGGTAGTAGCGTTGTCTTTTTTGAGAAGCGGTTACACCCGCTTTGCGATAAACGGCTTTCAATGATTCGTGCATATTCTTGCTCGGACGACCTTCGGTTTCTATCCATAGCTCATGCAATGCCGCCTCTTTTTCATCGGCATGTTCGGGACTTACCAACCATTGGTGCACTTCTTCTCTGGTTGTTTTATCCAAAGAAGAATTTGTGAATATCCGAATGATTTGTCTGATATAATCTTTCATTGTTATTGTTTTTATATAGAAAAGACAACTAGGCAGGAGTAACTACTCAATGGTAAATGGCTTTTTTTGAAATTTTATTTTTTTTTCTTCGCAGCGTCTTCATATTTGTTGATCACTGTCTGCAATGCCTTGAATATTTTCTTTTGTTTTCCGGTCATATTGGGTTTTGTGATAGGTGATTTTTCATAGAAATCGTTTTCTATGTCATAGAATTCTCCGGTCCGGTATAGTTTATATTTCCGGTCGCGTGCAAAGACTGTTGCTTTTTCATCATATACCTGCCGGGGAGCATACCAGCAGTATATCCATTTTCTTGCTTCTGTTTTCTTTCCGTACAGTTGCGGATAGAAGCTTTTACCATCGGTTTCCGGGGTTGTTGGACGATTAATCCCGGCGACATCACACAAAGTCGGCAGAAAGTCAGTGAAGTCTATCAGTTCTTTGTTGACTTTCCCTTTTTCACCTTGCGGGCAAGATACTATCAGTGGTACGTGTGTACCGGAGTCTATGGTTTTTCCTTTGCCACCGGGGTATGGCTTTCCGTTTAGCATGGAGATCACTGGGCTGTCCGTCCCGTTGTCACCGGTGAATATGATCAGTGTGTTATCTCGAAGTTGTAATTCATCCAGCTGCTTTAAGATGCGCCCTACTAACTTGTCGGTATATTCCACCATGTCTGGAAAGTGTACGGCATTTCCTTTATAAGTGGGGGAGCGCATGGGGGACCATTCTTCGGAGTCAGGTGTGGAGACAAAGGGACAATGTGTCAGTGCCATCGGATAATATACAAAGAAAGGCGATTCTTTGTGTCTTTTTATGAAATCCAATACAAAATCGCAAGATATATCAGGACCGAATGTGCCTTGGGGGTATTCGATGGTTTCACCGTTTATATCCATGACGGGGTTGGCATAACGGGTGTCGTGTCCTTGCTCATCCACTGCGCTTGCAGTCTGTTGCCACAGACAGGAAGTGTCGAAACCGAAATGTTTGGGTGAGTCTTTCTCTTTGCCCAGTTGCCATTTGCCGGCAATGCACGTTGCGTATCCTGCATTTTTTAAAATGTTGCCAAAAGTCTCCTCTCCTCTGTCTAGTTTGCCGAAAGCTACATAATTGTGAACATTGTACTTACCCGTCATTAACTGTACTCGACTCGGGGTGCTGAGCGGGTTGGAGTGGCAATGTTCAAACCGTATGCCTTCTTCGGCGAGTTTGTCGATATGCGGGGTCTGATAATTGCCGCCATTGGCTCCAATGCATTCATAGCCAAAGTCATCGGCCATTATTAATACGATGTTCATGCGGTTTTGGGGGGTGGAGGCATGAAGGTAACCACTACTCATACATAGGGTTAACATGGGTAAAAAATACTTTTCCATAATAATTTAAAACGGTTTGTTGTTACTATTTATCTTACTAAATCTTACTTTGCAAATATCCCTTCCCACTTCTGTTTCATTCGTTCTACTGAAGAAGTGCCATATTCTTCTCCTTCAAATGAATTGCGGTAGGCAGACATTTGCTGATGTAAATAGCCAGAGAGTTTTTTAACTTCATCCGGATGAGATGCGCTGATGTCATTTTGTTCGGACGGATCCTGCGGCAGTTTGTACAGTTCAAACTTCCCTTTATTATAATATAATTTATAATCGTAGGTAACAACTGCTCCTTGTGTGCCCGAACAGAAGACAAGAGGCTTTTTCCGCATGGCTTTTTCTGAGGAAAGGAAAGGCAGGAATGATTCTCCGTCCAGTTCGTATAGCCCTTGTTGAGATAGCCCGGTCATTTCTAAGATGGTGGGCAGATAATCGGATGTGCTGCAAGGTTGTGTGATATGTCCAGGTAATTTCCCTTTTCCTCCAACCATAAATGCCGGAACTCTGATGCCACCTTCATACAGGGAGCGTTTTTTCCCTTTGAAGATACCGGCTGTTCCGGGAGTGTTCAGCTCGGGACCATTGTCGCTACAGAAGAAAATAACAGTATTTTCATAGATGCCTTTCCGCTTCAGGAAGTTTACCAGGCGTTCTATTTGTTCGTCCATTGCCGTAATGCAGCCGTAGTAATTTCTTTCTTCCAAAGGTAGATCGCTATAGAGCGCAGCATGCTCAGGACCGGCCACGCAAGGCAGATGTGGAGTATGAAACCAGATTGTAGCCAGAAAAGGTTTTCCTTGTTTCAGTGAACGATCGATAAAAGGAAGTGTCCGGTCTATGACAATTCTGCTGTCATCACCCCGAAGTTCTTCCGTAACTTTGTTCCCGTTGATGTCCCAATAGTATGTTCCATACGTTTTCCGTTCTTCATATTCCGGCAGATAATCCCAAAAACGTCCGTTGTTGGATACGGGTGCCGACATCGGATCGAAGGTGGGAACTTTGGATTCCGTCACGAAAGCATCATCGTATCCATGCTCGGATGGCGGATTGAACAGATGTTTATTTTCCGGCCGTCCCCGGTTGGCATCTACTTCTTTGTAGGTAAGCGTACCTAAATGCCATTTACCGAAATGTCCTGTCGTATATCCTTTTTCTTTCAATAACTTGGGCAAAGTTTTCTCTTCCGGACGCAGGATACCTACATTGGGAGCAAACACCCCCATTCGGTAAGCGTTTCTACCGGTCAGGACACTGGCACGGGTAGGTGATGAAAGGGGGGCAGAGGAATAGAATTGATCGAATATCACTCCTTCGGAAGATAGCCTGTCCAGACAAGGAGTTTGGATACGGGTGTTACCGTTGAAGCCTACATCTCCCCATCCCAGGTCGTCGGCCATAATAAGTATTATGTTCGGTTTAGAGGCATCTTGTGCCATGCTTATGTGGAATGTACAAAAAGGAGATAGTAATAACAATAATTGGGAATTTGTTTTCATGATATTATAGGATGATTGAATTTTGGGTAATATGCATCAAGGTGATTTTTCAGCCTTTCGTTTTAATGGCTTCCAGTTCCCTTTTCATTTCCCAGGCTATTTCCGGGTGAGAGATCAATACATTTTGGAGTTGGGTGGTATCATTTTTCAGGTTGTATAATTGTGTGTCAGGCAGCTTTTTGGCTGTTTCTTCAGGTAATGTCCAACCGCCGGAACCTTTGCAGTCAACAAATACCCATTCGTTTTTACGCAGGGCGAAGAAACCGTTTACGGAATGATACACCATTGATTGCCGTTCCTTGCTTTCTTTTTTTGTTTTTTTGCCTGATAGTTCGTGCCAGAAACTGAAACTGTCTTCGGCCGTGTGAGGGGGCAATGTTGTTCCCAGCATGTCGGCAAGTGTAGCGAACAAATCGGTGGAGCATATCAGATGTCCTGAATGGCTTCCGGGTATGATTACATTGGGCCATGTCGCGAGTAGTGGTATTCGGTGCCCACCTTCCCATAGGTCGGACTTGGCACCGTTCCACGCACCGTTTGCCCGATGTCCGGTTTGTGCGATGTCTTCTTCCAGCCACATAGATCCGTTGTCCGAGGTAAATATGACTAATGTGTTGGCTGCCTTTCCGCCACGTTCTACGGCTGTGTATATGCGGCGTACGGTTTCGTCTATCATACAGACAAAGTCGCCGTAAGCTCCGGCAGTGGAGCGTCCTTTGAATTCTTCTCCCGGCAACCATGGGGCGTGGGGGGCTGTCAGTGCGAGATAGAGGAAATAGGGAGTGTCTTGCCTGGAGGCACGGGCTATGTATTCTTCTGACTTTTGGGTGAAGTAGGAGAGGCATTCTTGATGATTGAAGTCGTCTGCCACGTCGCCATGTCGATAGCGGGCACCTCTTACTTTTTTTTCGAGATAGTCTTCCGTATATCCGTTTACGGGAGCTGTCACTTTTCCGTCTTCTATATATATGTATGGGGGCATATCCAGTGATGCGGGCAGGATGCAGCTATAGCCGAAGCCACAGTCTGTGGGACCTCCGCTTATATAAGCGGTGTAATCTACATTGTCCGTGTTCTCTACATTCCACTCGTTGCCGGTAAAGAGGGGTTTCTTGGCATCCTTTTTTACCCAGTCGAGCCCGAGATGCCATTTCCCGATGCAGGCGGTCTGGTAGCCTTGGTTGCTGAGGAATGACGCAATTGTTTCGCGTCCTTTTTCAATCAGGGGGGAAGAATAGCCGGTCAAGACTCCTTTTTTAAGTGAAGAACGAAAAGCGTATCTTCCGGTTAGCGTGCCGTAACGTGTGGGAGTGCTGACTGAAGAGTTGCTATGGGCATCGGTGAACATAATTCCTGCGGATGCCATCGAATCTAATGTTGGAGTGGGAATCTGCGAGTGTGGATTAAATGCATTGATATCGCCATATCCCATGTCGTCTGCCAATATATAGATGATATTCGGTGGAGTAGGTTGCTGCTGGCTGGATTGTGTGTGGCAGGCACTAAGTGAGAAGGCCGCAGGGATTGCGATCAATTGATAAGTGAGTCTCAGAGTTTTCATTACTATTGTTTCTTAGGTTTAAAAGGTGATTACTGCATCGGTGCCTTAACTTATGTCGGTTAAGGAGCAGCGGGATGCGTTTACTTTATAAACACAACTGAAACAGATTGACTACTCAATGGTAAATATGAAAAAAAATAAGTAGAGGACTTCTTTCAGTTCTCCCAACGCTAAATAAATGTGACGCTCTACTGTACGTATTGAGATTCCCAACCGTTCGGCAATTTCTGTGTGGGACATATCTTCTTGTCGGCTCATGAGGAATACTTTTCGCCTTTGCTCGGGCATGCGGTCTATAGTAAGTTTAATGAGTAGTTGCAGTTCTTTGGCATATAGCTGGTCATGGATGTCATCGGTACTATAATAATTGTAGTCTTCGGGTTCGGATTGCTGCTGGTATTTTTGTTCGACGGCTTTATGTTTGAGGAAGTTGAATATGTGGTTTCGTGTCATGGTATATATATAGTTATGCCATGTTTCTTTGTCTTCCCATGTTTCGGGAGTATTCCATAGTTTGGCAAAGACATCTTGAGCAATGTCTTCCGCATCTTCTTCTGATTGCAATATTTTCCAGGCAAAGGCTTTTACCTTTGGGAATATTTCATAGAATATCTGCTCGAATTTTTCTTGTTTATTCATCATCTTTTTGCGCAACTCTATATTTCATGATTAGATTTCATAAGTGGCAAAAATAGGTTTATTTATTTATAGGACAAACTTTATTCCTGAATTTAATGTATAATGATATAAAAAAAACTTAGTTGAGAGAGCTACTTGTGTTGATTCATTTAGAAGTGGATTTTGAGTCGTTTGTTTCTTTATCAGTTTGTTTTCTTGTTAAATGAATTTGTTCCCTCTCTATATTGTAATGATTGGGTGTCGTCAATAGACAGTCGTATTTTTGCACATTCATAATTTTTACAAATTTACAAAAGAATGGAGGTATTGCGAAAACTTTCGGGAGTCTTCACCACACAGAATTACACTAATCTTTTGTAGTAAGGATATGCAAGAACTGTTATCTAATTCACCTCGCCTTCCTAATCAATAATGTTAATGAAGCAAACCCTTTGGATTTTCTTTTTTCTTGCGTTCTAGCATAAGCAGTGTGATGTTACATTTTGAAAAGAGGTAGCATCGACTCCGTACTTGTTACCACCGGACTGCGTATCTGCGGTGTCTCTCCCATGTGTTGTGGCGGTACGTTTCGTATTCCTTCCACAATTGGCTTGACTTCCTACCCATCCTTTTCGGCACTATAGACTGTTGAGTATAACTCATTTTCTCGGCAAGTATTTGTTGTGTTATACCAAGTTTTTACACTCGGGGGCATAACAGTGGAAATCGACTATAAGCATTGCGCATAGTCCCTTTTATCTTGTTCGTTTTTAGTAGTCTGTGGGATGTGTCGCCATCTATATAGATTATTCACTATCACAAAATAATGTTCTTTTGAGTTCTTATTGTTCTATCATAAAGACAGTGTTTCCTTAATTGTTTGTTGCATATTTGTTTTATATCAATTTTTGATATAGATAATATTATTGATTTTCAGTGTATTATTATTTATGAAAAATTTATGATGCTGAAATTGAATTAAAATAATAGTAACTTCAAACACGTATAAGCATGGTAGAAATAGAAGAATACGTCTAGTCCGATGAAGAAGAGATTATAGCACTTGTCCTTCATTGCCAGAACGATGGCACTCGTCCGTTGGTAACGGTAGATGACCAGCCGGAATTACTTCACATCAAAGAAAAGTATATTGATGGCGGAGGGAATTTTTGGGTGGCAAAGGAAAGTGGGAAGGTTGTAGGAACCATCGGTTTAATGAATGCAGGGAATGGAGTGGTTATTTTAAAAAAGTTTTTTGTTTATGAACCTTATAGAAGTTTTCCTCATAATTTGGGTCGGCAGTTATATGCCATTTTCTTAGATTTTGCACAAAAACACAATTTCAGAGAAATAATCCTTGATACACCAAGGAATACAGACAGAGTATATCGGTTTTATGAAAAGGCCGGATTTAGAAAGATATCTCAAGAAAAGTTCCCTATAATTTATGACTATCTTTATAGAGATTCAGATTTTTCATATTAAGACTGAAATGAGCTGAATGGTAATCTTGATAATAAGTTAGCTATATCGCATTAAACTTTCAGTGATAACATTTCCCGTTCTTTCTTTGTCGAACTTTTAACTACAATATCGTAGGAGTTGCTTACAAGCTCTTTGATCTTATCATCAGATACGTCTTGATTGAAATAAACACTGATCCAATATTTCTTATTCATGTGCCATCCCGGTCTTATGCCGGTATATTCAGTTTGCAGTTCTCCGGATTCGTCAGGGTTGCATTTGATACAACAAAAATCGGAAATCTCAATGTTAACGAAACAGAACCATTTGTCCGCTGCATAAAAGCATAGAATGTCACGGCTATATTTGTCGGGCACATTGGGAAACGGCATCTTCTCATGGACTCCCTTAAAAGACAGGCAGTATTCTCTAAATTCTTCGATATTCATTTCACTTTTTTATGTTCGGTTATCTATGCAAAAATAGTTAGAATAAAGGAGTGGATAACCATTTTTCTATGAAAATATTCAGGTGAAATATATTAACTGATTGTTCTTAGAGTAGAAAATAACTATCATAACTCTCATTCTTTTTGCTAACATGTTTATTATCTGATGAATAAGTATGATAGACGCTTTTAAAATCCGGTATCTATCATACTTTCTTTATGAAATATGGGTATCTATCATTCCCGTTTCACTGTTTTTTTTGCTGTTTACTCCTTCTTTGTGTTGGCTCGCACATAAATTTTATGACTGCCGCTTCCAATGGTGTCAAGTACTCCTTCCTTTACCCAACCGTTCAATTCATTCAGCGCTTTGTTCTTTAGTAGTCCCGTCAGTTGCGTATACTCTTTGCGTCGTATCATCGGTCGTTCATCCAGAAACCTCTCCAACCTGCGCCGACGCTCTTCCACCGGAACTTCGGCGGAATGTGCAAATCCCGACTTCGCTTTTTCTACAAATCCGCGAACCTTCTTTCGGAAAGAAGATGATGGACGAAAATTTACATTATCGAAATAAATGGACTGCGCATGTATCTCTTTGGCATCCATCACCGGACGTGCTTTCAGCTTGGCTGAAAAATATCCTAGGTTCCCCAACTGGACGTGATGTCCGCTGACTAAATATTCGGATATTTTATTTTCAATAGCCAGCTGGACTCCTTCAATATCTGCCGGCGTAAAGCTGGAAGCTTGAGCGATCTCTTTTACAATTTGTTGAAAGTCGATGGTTCCGTTCGATACGATGCGGGGATACAACGGCTGTTCGTCTTCGTCTTCTTTCGAAGACGGTTTTTTGCGAAAATCATACTTTGCGTACATGTCTTTTCTATTATGGGTTAATGTGGCTAAAATGCCTTTTAAAAGGCATTTTAATGATTGTTTTGCAGCAAGATAACCTACAATTGCAACCTGGATAATCAACTGGAATCAGTGGCTTTTCTTGGGCACACATTTGTGGGCTCTACAGCCCACGAATGTAAACTATACAGCCCGCATAGGTGGGCTGTACGGCACACTTATGCGGGCTGAAGTCTTACTGCCTGCAAAGATACATTATCCTGCCTTTATTCGCAAATTTAGTAAGCATTATTTCTATAAAATAAAGTCATGTGGCGTAGCAAATAAAAGCGGTGAAATTTGTTTGGGCGAAGAGCATGTTGTATCTTTGTATGGCTGTAGTGCAGCTTTCCTTTTACTGGAAATAATAATAAAAAAAGATGAGAATAACATTAGTCAGAGACGATGGCAAGGTAAAAACCTTACGGACGTTGAAAATGGAGCTCCTTTTGGAGCAGATGAAAACGGAAGTCAAGGCGCAGCCCGTCTCAAAGATGAGGGAAGTCTTGCGGTATACTCTTCCGGGAAATTCGATTGAAGAGGTGCGTAAAGTTCCCAAAGTGATGCCTGCCGCAGCTTTTGTCCGTAAAGAAGGGGTAATGACCTTGAATGAATATAACGGCATAGTGATGATGGAAGTCAATAACCTTTCGGGGAGGGCGGAAGCCGATGAGATAAAGGAACTGCTCAAAGAGCTTCCGCAAACATACCTTGCTTTTACCGGATCTTCCGGCAAATCAGTAAAGATATGGGTGCGGTTCACCTATCCGGACGACCGCTTGCCGACTTTACGCGAGCAAGCGGAACTTTTTCACGCGCATGCTTATCAGACGGCTGTGAAATATTATCAGCCACAACTGCCTTTTGATATCGAACTGAAAGAACCGTCGCTCGAACAATATTGCCGGCTGACGTACGATCCCGAACTTTATTTCAATCCGAAAGCAATGCCCATTTATATGAAGCAGCCCGTCAGTCTTCCCTCCGAAACGACTTTTATTAAACGAACGCGGGAAACCGATTCTCCTTTGCAGCGAATGGCGCCCGGATATGAAAATTATGAAGCATTGTCGGTGCTTTTCTCCGCTGCATTCAACAGGGCGCTCGAAGAACTGGACGGATATCGGGAGGGAGACGATCTGCAACCACTACTAGTGTGTTTGGCGGAGCATTGTTTTCGGGCAGGTATCCCCGAAGAAGATACTGTGCGGTGGACAAAGGCGCACTACCGGCTCCCTTCGGACGAGTTACTGATTCGCGAAACTGTGAAAAGTGTCTACCGTTCCGCCAAGGGATTCGGCAAGAAGAGCAGTCTGACGGCCGAACAGCTTTTCGCCATGCAGATGGACGAATTTATGAAGCGCCGTTATGAATTTCGATACAATACGCTGACCACGGAAGTGGAATATCGCGAACGGAATAGTTTTAATTTCTATTTTCGTCCGGTAGACAAGCGGGTGCTGGCGAGTATCACGATGAATGCCATGTATGAAGGGGTGAAAATGTGGGATAGGGACGTAATCCGCTATTTGGATTCCGACCATGTGCCTGTTTATCAGCCTGTGGAGGATTTTTTGTATCATCTGCCTCACTGGGATGGTAAAGACCGGATTTTGGAACTGGCCAACCGTGTTCCCTGTGATAATCCACATTGGGCGCCGTTGTTCCGTCGGTGGTTTTTGAATATGGTTGCCCATTGGAGGGGAATGGATAAGAAACACGCCAACAGTACATCACCTTTGCTGATTGGTCCACAGGCATATCGGAAATCGACTTTTTGCAGAATGCTTCTTCCTCCTGCTTTACAGGCGTACTATACGGATAGCATTGATTTCAGTCGGAAACGGGACGCGGAGTTGTATCTGAATCGCTTTCTACTTATCAATATGGATGAATTCGACCAGATTAGCCCTACCCAACAGGCTTTTCTGAAACATATTCTGCAAAAGCCGGTGGTGAACACACGTCGTCCGAATGCTTCGGCAGTGGAAGAGCTTCGCCGGTATGCATCGTTCATTGCCACGAGCAATCATCGGGATTTGTTGACGGATACTTCCGGTAGCCGTCGTTTCATCGGTATTTACATGACGGGAGCTATAGATGTGTCGCGTCCTATTGATTATGAACAGCTTTATGCACAGGCGTTGGAGTTGCTTTATCATAATGAACGTTATTGGTTTGACTCCGAAGAAGAGGCTATCATGACGGAAAACAACCGGGAGTTTGAACAATCACCTGCCATCGAACAATTATTTATGGTTTATTATCGTAGGGCAGAAGAAGAGGAAGAAGGAGAATGGCTACTGGCTATTGACATTCTGCGCCGGATTCAGAAAGCGAGTAAGATGACATTTTCCGCCAGACAGGCGTCTTATTTCGGGCGTATCTTGCAACGGCTCGGAGTGAAATCTAAACGGAAAACGTATGGTACGTATTATCATATTGTACCTTTGGAGGTAGAATAATCAAGTATGATAGATACCCCGTTTTTGATGGTCTAAGTATGATAGATACCGGAAATAATAGTTATCTATCATACTTATTCTTTTAATTATAAGTGGTTTATGAAAATGAATGAGAGTATGATACTAGTTTTTTTACTCATAGAGAAGATATTTTTTTCTGATCTCCTTGTAATCCTGTAATTCCTTTTGCCAACTATTCCGGATAGCCTCTTCCGATTCTCCTTTGAGGATAGCTTTGCGTACGCTGTCAGTTCCCATCAGCAAATCAAACCATCGGGCACGGGAGAAGAAAGCTGCTTTTTCGCCGGATAAGCGATAAAAGTCCAAGAAGTAGCGGAGTGTAAATCCATTTACATTGGTTACATTCCGGAGATCTTCCCCATAACAGGTGATACCTTTGTGCATCGGATTTTTGTCAAAACCGGGTAAGGAGCGGGGAGTAAAAGTGAAACTTCCGTATTTCTTATTAGGTGCGCCTAATACCTGGAAAGGGAAAGTTGTCCCCCGTCCCACGCTGACGCGGGTGGCTTCAAAAGGACAGAGTGAGGCGTACAATCGGATAGACTGGTCGTTCGGGAGGTTGGGCGACGGTTTGATGGGAAGTGAATAAGGTTTCCCGTGTTTCCATCCGGTCATTGGAATTACCTTTAATGAACAAGGATTTTTCTTGTTGGCAATCCATCCTTCCCCGTTTATCATCTGTGCCAGTTCGCCGATGGTACATCCGTGGAGAACCGGAAGAGGTAACATGCCGACAAAACTCCGGTAGGCAGGTTTGAGTATCGGACCATCCACATAATCGCACGGATTGGGGCGATCCAGTACAACCATTTCTTTCTTGTTCTCTGCGCAAGCTTCCATCACATAATACATCGTGCTTATATAGGTATAAAAGCGTGCCCCTACATCCTGAATGTCGAATAAGATCACATCGACATCTTTTAGTTGGGTAGCAGACGGCTTTTTGTTGTCACCATAAAGCGATACGATAGGAATGTCGGTGCGGGAATCTTTTCCGTCTTTCACTGTTTCACCTGCATCTGCGTTACCACGGAAACCATGTTCGGGAGCAAATACCTTGACCACCCGGACGTCTCTCTTTAATAAGGTATCGAGAAGATGAACCTGCTTTCTTCCTACAACAGAAGTGTGATTGACCACCATTCCGATGCGTTTTCCTTTCAGCAACGGCAGATATTGATCCATCTGTTCTGCTCCCGTGACAATTTGACTGTTTACACGCATTGGCAACAACATAATGAACAAAAATATAAGAATGAAGGAAACTCTAGTTTGCATATCGGTAATTTTTTTGTAATATTGCACAAAAATATTAATTTCTCATCAAGAGAGCAAAAAATAAAGCACATGAATCCATACGAAATCGTTGATAAGTATTATCCGGAGAATACCCAGCAGAGACAAATATTAGTAATACATAGTTTGGCCGTGTCCGGAAAAGCAATGAAAATGCTGGATGCTCATCCCGAATTGCGTTTAAACCGGAGTTTTGTAAAAGAAGCCGCTCTGTTGCATGATATTGGTATTTTTCAGACCGACGCTCCAACTATTCAGTGCTTTGGCACTCATCCTTATATCGCTCACGGATATTTGGGAGCCGAAATCTTGCGGGCGGAAGGTTTTCCCCAACACGCATTGGTGTGCGAACGCCATACGGGAGCCGGACTTTCGTTGGAAGATATCATTGCCCAGCAACTTCCTGTTCCTCATCGCGAGATGCTGCCCATCACCCTAGAAGAACAATTGATTTGCTTTGCGGATAAATTCTTTTCTAAAACCCATCTGGATGAAGAGAAAACAGTGGAGAAAGCACGGCAAAGTATTGCAAAATATGGTGAAGAAGGTCTAAGCCGCTTTGATAGATGGTGTTCTCTCTTTTTATAGCACTAAAAAATAATTAAATAACGAAGATTCTAACTCATATTTGGTGAAGATTGTGTACTTTTGCCACTTCAAGCGTAAACTATTAGTTAATGGCGCCATTGAAAGCAAAAATACTTATATCATTCATACTGCTGATTGTCTTACTGATGCTTCCCGATGAGGCTACGTCTCAACGTCGAAGAAGAGGAATGATTGCCTCCAATACCGCGAAAACGGATTCCCTTCAGGGAAATGATTCGTTGAAAGCAGATACGGTAACGGTACGCATTGATTCTATCGCACCGGTAAAGAAGAAACAACCACTCGATGCACCGGTTGTTTATGAATCTAACGACTCCACTGTCTTTACTTTGGGAGGAGCCGCTACACTTTATGGTAGCGGAAAAGTGAATTATCAGAACATCGAACTGGCTGCGGAAGTTATTTCGATGAATCTGGATAGTAGTACTGTGCATGCTTATGGTATCAAGGATACTACCGGAGTGGAAAAAGGTAAACCGGTATTTAAAGAAGGTGATACCTCGTATGATACGGAAACAATCCGATACAACTTCAAAACCAAGAAAGCGGGAATTACTGATATCGTCACCCAGCAGGGAGAAGGATATGTGACCGGAAGCAAGGCGAAGAAAGGGGCCAATGATGAAATTTTCATGGAGCATGGGCGTTATACAACCTGCGATCATCACGATCATCCCCACTTCTATATGCAGCTGACGAGAGCTAAAGTGCGCCCTAAAAAGAATGTAGTGACAGGACCTGCCTATCTGGTTGTGGAAGATGTGCCTCTGCCGTTGGCTGTGCCGTTCTTCTTCTTCCCATTCTCCAGCAGTTACTCTTCCGGTTTCATTATGCCGACTTATATGGACGACTCCAGCCGTGGTTTCGGTTTGGCAGAAGGAGGATATTACTTTGCCATGAGTGATATCATGGACTTGAAAATAACGGGAGATATCTTCACGAAAGGTTCATGGAGATTGTCCGGATTGACAAACTATAATAAACGCTATAAATATTCCGGTACGCTGCAAGCGGACTATCAGGTCACCAAGACTGGAGATAAAGGGATGCCGGACTATGCAGTTGCTAAGGATTTTAAGGTAGTATGGAACCATCGTCAGGACGCCAAAGCCAGCCCGAACAGCACATTCTCCGCCAGTGTGAACTTCTCGACCAGTAGTTATGAACGTTCTAATATCAACAACCTTTATAATTCGCAGTTGTTGACTCAAAATACCAAAACATCAAGTATTAGTTATTCTCGTAGTTTTCCTGATATCGGTCTGACCTTATCCGGAACTACCAATATCGCACAGACAATGCGTGACTCTTCTATTGCGGTCACTTTGCCTGACTTGAATATTACATTAAGCCGTCTGTTCCCCTTCAAACGCAAGAAAGCGGCAGGAGCCGAACGTTGGTATGAAAAGATTTCCGTTAGCTATACGGGACGTCTGACAAACAGTATTCGTACCAAAGACGACCGTCTGTTTAAAGCCGGATTAAGTGAATGGGAGAATGCAATGAATCACAATATTCCTATCAGTGCTACTTTTACACTGTTCAAATATTTGCAGGTTTCTCCTTCGGTCAATTATACAGAGCGTTGGTATACTCGTAAGATTAATCAACAATATAATGAGGTAGACCATAAATTGGAAGCATTGCCGGGTGATACATTGAATGGTTTCTACCGGGTTTCCAATTATTCGGCAAGTTTGAGTTTGAGTACGAAACTGTATGGTATGTACAAACCTCTTTTTGCTAAGAAGAAAGAGATACAGATTCGTCACGTATTCACGCCGCAGGTAAGTCTTAGCGGTGCTCCGGGATTCAGCAAGTACTGGGAAGAATATACAGATTATAATGGCAATACGCAATATTATTCTCCTTTCACGGGGCAACCTTATGGAGTACCTTCGCGCGAAGGATCGGGAACAGTCAGCTTCTCTATTTCAAATAACTTGGAAATGAAGTATTACGATGCCAAAAAAGATACGCTTAAAAAAGTCAGTCTGATTGATGAATTGGGAGCGAGCATGTCCTATAATATGGCTGCCAAAGAGAGACCTTGGAGTGATTTAAGTATGAACCTCCGTTTGAAACTGACGAAGAATTATACTTTCAATATGAATGCATCGTTTGCTACGTACGCTTATACATTCGATAAAAGCGGTAATGTAGTGACTAGTAATCGTACAGAATGGTCGTATGGTCGTTTCGGACGTTTCCAAGGATATGGCTCTTCTTTCAACTATACCTTTAATAATGACACATGGAAGAAATGGTTCGGTCCGAAAGAGGAGGATGAAAAAGGAAAAGATAAGAAGTCGGAGGATAGTGACGATGAAGAATCTGACGGAACGGAAGGAGATGGTACTACACCTAAGAAAGTAGAGAAAGCACAGGCAGACCCGGATGGTTATCAAGTGTTTAAGATGCCTTGGTCGTTGAGCCTTAGCTATTCGTTCAATATCCGTGAAGATAGGTCTAAGCCTATTAACCGTTATTCCATGCGATATCCTTATACGTATACGCATAACATCAATGCAAACGGAAATATAAAGATTTCTAATAACTGGTCGCTCTCGTTCAACTCGGGCTATGATTTTCAGGCAAAAGAGATTACGCAGACTTCTTGTACAATCTCCCGTGACTTGCACTGTTTCAACCTGTCCGCTAGTCTTTCTCCTTTCGGACGCTGGAAATATTACAATGTTACCATCCGTGCGAATGCAAGCATCCTGCAAGACTTGAAGTATGAGCAGAGAAGCCAAACGCAAAGTAACATTCAGTGGTACTAGGATAAGTTGAGAGTGGAGAGTTGAGAGTTGAGAGTGGAAATTCGGACGTGTAATTGTTTTGTTACAATATAGAAAAAGAAAAATGGCTGCGCTATCATTCGACGAATAGTGCAGCCATTTTTTTTACTCTTTATTCTTAACTCTCAACTCTCAACTCTCCATTCTCAACTTATCCAACTTCTCCAACTACCATGCGATTTCTGTTTTTCCATGGGTTTTCAGGTAATCGTTTGTGCGGCTGAAATGTTTGTTTCCGAAGAAGCCGTTGTAAGCTGAAAGAGGAGAGGGGTGGGCAGAGGTGAGCACTAGATGCTTGTTGCGGTCGATAAACGCTCCTTTCTTTTGAGCGTATGATCCCCATAAGATAAATACCAGATTTTCTTTTTCTTCTGCCAGGGCACGGATTGCAGCATCGGTAAATGTTTCCCAGCCACGATTCTGATGTGAACCTGCTTGGTGGGCACGTACGGTCAGGGTTGCGTTGAGTAATAAAACTCCTTGTTCTGCCCAGCGAGTCAGGTTTCCCGTGCTCGGGGCATCTGAACCGATGTCGGCTTTGATTTCTTTGAATATGTTCACTAATGAAGGGGGAAAAGGCACTCCGTCGTTTACAGAGAAACAGAGACCATGTGCTTGTCCCGGTCCATGGTAGGGATCTTGTCCTATAATTACAACTTTCACTTTGTCGAAAGGACAAAGGTTGAAAGCATTGAAGATCAGTTTTCCCGGAGGGAAGATCTGATACTGGCTATATTCGCTTTTGACGAAATCGGTCAGTGTGCGAAAGTAGTCTTTGTCGAATTCGGGTTTTAAATGTGCTTTCCAGCTTTCTTCAATTTGTACGTTCATAGTTTGTTATATAAGGTGTATATCAAGTTCTTCACATTCTTTGCGCATATCTTCGGGCCAGATGCTGGCTTGTATCTCTCCGATGTGAGCTTTGCGAAGGTAGAACATACACAAGCGGGATTGTCCGATACCTCCTCCGATGGATAGTGGAAGGGTGTCATTCATCAATCGCTTGTGGAAATAAAGTTCCAGTCTTTTTTCTTCTTTTTCTTCTTTCAATTGACGTTGCAAGGCTTCTTTGTCAACACGGATTCCCATAGATGACAATTCGATGGAGCGTTGCAGTACATTGTCCCACAGAAGGAGGTCGCCGTTTAGTCCGGGCAAGTCGTTCAATCCTTTGGTTGTGTAGTCGTCATAGTCCGGTGCGCGTCCGTCGTGTTTCTTGCCGTCGCTAAGTTTGCAGCCTATGCCTATGATAAACACAGCTCCGTATTTCTGACAGATGGCATGTTCGCGACATTTGGGTTCCAGATCCGGATAAAGTTGGCGCAATTCTTCTGAATGGATGAAATGTAGCTTTTGTGGCAGGCACGGCTTGATTTGCGGATACATTTCGTATACCATATATTCTGTACGGATCATAGCCGCATAAATACGGTTGACGATCTCTTTCAGGAAGTTTACGTTCCGGTCTTCATTGGTGATGACACGTTCCCAGTCCCACTGGTCTACGTAGAGAGAATGCAGGTTGCCCAGTTCTTCGTCTGAACGGATTGCGTTCATATCCGTATAAATACCATATCCGGGTTCGATATGATAGTCAGCTAAGGTCAACCTTTTCCATTTAGCCAATGAATGAACCACTTCGGCTTGTGCATCGCCCAGATCTTTAATAGGGAAAGAAACGGGTCGTTCTATTCCGTTCAAATCGTCATTGATACCCATTCCTTTCAATACGAAAAGGGGGGCAGTCACACGTCTAAGGCGTAGCTCGGATGACAAGTTTAATTGGAAGAACTCTTTTATTTGCTTGATTCCCAGCTCGGTCTGTTTGAGGTCGAGTAGCGGATTATAGTTCTTAGGTTTTATCAAGTAACTCATAGGTTTGTTAAATGTTAATTGTCGGCAAAGATAGGAATAAAATTGATATATGTAATGGATATTCTCTAAAAGATTGTCAATTTGATAAAGTAAATGCTCTAAAGCATTTCAAAATAACAGTGTCTTGACATGGGGAAGTACCTTAAGAACTATAAAAAAAGAAGAATCATTAGGAAGATGAGAAGATTTTTTATACTTTTGTCCTCGCATTTAGAAAGAATGGCTTCTTTATTTAAGCGGATGAAGCGTTTTTTCTAACCTGATAAATTTGTATAAGCACCTGTAGTTCAATGGATAGAATGGAGGTTTCCGGTACCTCAGATAAGGGTTCGATTCCCTTCGGGTGTACTTTAAAGCTGTACTTGCAGAGAGTACGGCTTTTTATTATTGTATTTTCAGCCCATGTATGGTATATGATGTTACAGCGCAGAGCTTTTTATCTTCGAATATTTTTATAGCGTCCTTTTTAGTCATGACCTTTTGTGTTTTGATTCTTTTCCTTGTTCAACCAGAATTGTCGATTATGCAAATATACAACTTTCACATGATAAAAAAACAGTAATAGATAAAATCTTGTGTTCCATATTATTATCTGTAGTTGCATAATTTAGTCTAAAGAGAATGAAAAGTTGTTTTAGATGATTGAAATCTCATAGAAAATGCTAACTTTGTAACGATGAAGAAGTAAAAAAATGATGTTGATATAGTGTATTTATAACTTTCCGGAAGTAGATATCTGACGATAAATTATATTAATCCCATAAATATAAATTAGAATGGAAGAAGCTAGAAAAAAGAAATGGGCTAGTGTGGCGCTGATTATCGGAGCTATTGGTTTTATCATTATTATGATTTACTTTACAGTTATTTCAAGTCTCAACATGTAAAACAGATCATTATGGCATTGAAAAATTGAAGCTTGGACATTTCGTTTGAATCTGTCCAAGCTTGTTTTTTTGTGGTTCTGAATGAGATTGACCGGTAATCTGGCAATGCCTCTTCTTTAGCTTCTTGAAACCTGAAGTCCCTTGTCAGAAAGCGTCATTTCTACAAAACGAGCGCGTGGGTTGGGAGCTTGTTCTGTCAATATCCGTCGGATTTGTCCGGCTGCTTGAGGGTCTTTGGCTACCATATATAAATAACCGCCACCACCTGCTCCGGGGAGTTTGTATCCCAGGGTGTAATCTTTGATTTTCTCGATAATGGCTGCTACTGCCGGCGGATTGGTTCCGCAATCTAATGCCTGGTTTTGTATCCAGGTTTTGCCGACCAATCGACCGAAACTATCGAAGTTGCTGCGCAGGATAGCTTCACTCATATCCATTGCATGGGCTTTCATCTCGGCTAGCATACTTAGATGTAGACCGGAATTGAGGAACATGGAACTGACAATTTCCGCCAGAATACTTTTGGCAGTGCGGGTTATTCCTGTATAATATAACAGATGACAGTCGCGGTAGTCAGGATGAATAAAGAGTTGGTCGGGTAACCAGCGCACTAATGGATTCTGTTCGAAACCTGCTTCGGATTGCAGTAGTTTAATGCCGGAAAAAACACCGCCATATTGATCCTGCCAACCTCCTCCTGTGGTCAGTAGTTGTTCCAATACTAATGTGTAACTACATATATCATTCTTGTCCCAAGCCAGTCCGCAGAAATCATTGATTGCTCCGAGCACGGTGGATGCCAGGATAGAACTGGTGCCCAAACCCGAGCCAGCAGGAATAGCAGCCAACAGGGTAATTTCGATTCCCGAGCCGAAAGCTTCCAGCTGTTTGGCTAAAGAAGGATAGGATTCTGTGGAGAATGCCGGCGCGAAGCCTGCCAACGTAAGGGCGGCTTTTGGGATGGAAAATGGAGAACCCACCTTTTTGTAATCTTGCAGTTCCTCATAATTTCGTATCACTTCCATTGCACCCATGTCGATGGAACGAAGGGTAATATGATATTCCTTGCAAGGTTTAACGTATACTTGCAGCGGCGGTTGGCCGTTCAGTTCGATGGCAAGATTGACAACGCTTCCTCCTGAATAAAGAGAGTAGGGAGGAGTGTCCGTCCATCCTCCTGCCACATCAATGCGTACAGGGCTGCGACTCCATACAATCTGATCGGAATAAACGTTGAGTGTGGGATGACTTTTACGTTCGTTCATCACTCCTAATAAACCGTCGCGGAGCAGTTGGAAGGCTGCCTGTTCTTCTTTTGCGCAATCTTTGTCTTCACGTAGTTTCATGATGCGTGCGCGAAGCATCCGGTTGTGTATCCGTAGCATGGGTGCGGCATCTTCTTGCAGGACATTGGGAGTATCCAGGTTGAAACGTACAAATTCGTTTGCGGCATCCAGTAAGTTAAGTTGATAGAATACGCTTTTTTCATAATTAGCCGCCAGTCCTTTCCAGTTCTCTTTACGGAAAGCATTACGCTGTTCATAAAGACGCTTGAGGTTGGCGCCTGCCGAGATTTCGTCGGCAGAAACTTTCTCTGATTTCAGCCAACATTTTTTCCCTTCTTCCAGTTGGGGCTCCGATGTCATCCAGCGCACTAATATGCCTAAATCTTCAACAGAAGTTACTTTGGGGAAGATAGATGCTGATTGTAAATCATCGGTGCGTCCTTTTATATCTTCCCAGGTAATTCCTCTTTCTTCCATCCAGCGGGTGAAAGGGATATTAAGATAGGTAGTCGTTGATTTGTCCAACGCTCCTTTGAACACATCATCCAAGCCATACGGACGTGCAACAAAGTCATTGTCGCCGATAGGGATAATGTCGATGCAGACTCCATCCGGCAGGTTGATGTTCCATTGGTTTTCGGGAACTCCTGTTATTATTTGGCGGGAACCCAGTTTCCAGCCTTTTCCCACATGGCTATTCTCAATCCATAAGTTGGCATTGTCTGCAGAAAGGGAAACTTGTGTGATAGAGTTCTGGATAAAGATAGCCGGATTCGGTTTTACTTTCCGGTGCATGATCTTTCTTTGATCGCGTACCTTGTCTTGTATGGCTAAAGTGGAAGAAATCAGTTCATGGCTTGTGCCATAATGATAGAATTCTCCACCGGGCAAAGGCAATATGGCTACGGATAACTGATTGATTTCTTCATCTTTCGTTTTGGGATGCTCTCCCAAAGCCAAGCCGTAGTCCGAGTATAAGTCATAATAATTAATATCATTGGTTCCTTCTTTTAATGACCGTTTCATCAATACTTCGATGGCGCGGTCACTCAAAATCCAGATACCGATGTCCATCAGGAAAAGATGAGTTTTCGATAATCCTTCCAACTTTTCAAGAGAAGGTTTCTGTAACATGAAGTCGAGAACCTCCGGCTTTTTCCGCTCGGAAACAAATACACCATGATGGGTTGCCAAGGAAGGATTTACCCATAAGCCGTAGCATACTACGTCTGCATTCGGAATATCCTGGAGTGGCTTTTCCGAACGGATATATACATCTCCGCTTGCGATCAGCGTATTCAGACCGGCCGGGGCCTGATTCATAATCCTTTCATAGAGCGGGAGCTGCAATGATAATAGATTCTGTCCGAGTTTTTGTCCTCTTTCCCAACTGAAGATCGGGATCGGAGTCAATATTTTGCCGGAAGGTCCGTAGCTGGGCAGGCGACGGCTTTGTCCGCCTGCATGGAGCAATATTCTTTTTTCATCTCCTATCCAGTTGCCGAAAGATTTTTGTGGCGCGAATGCCTGATGGCAGGCCTGCAATAACCATGTCGTTCCGCCGCCGGAGCCTAGTTTGCTCCCAATGGGGTCTGATGTACAAAACCAATCGGTATGGTTGACTTCTTCCAGTTCGTGGAAGCAATGGATCAAATTGGGTGGTAAGGATAATAACTTTTGCATAGTAGAATCTGCGTTGGCTTAGATGGAATCTAAGTGAATTAAACTCCTGTAAAAATACGATTTATATTCCTTCTTTTCAATGTTTTTCTCCTATTTTGAAGAATAAATTATCTTTTCAGCTTTTAGGTGTTCTTTTCAAACAGCGTATCCCAATGGTCGCTTAGTGCTTGCATGGATGGCAGTAGCAGATCGGCTCCGGCATCCAGCAATACTTGTCCGTCCAAAGGACCTGTATTTACAGCTATTGTAAAGATGCCCGCATTGTGTCCGGCTTCCACTCCTAACGGAGCGTTCTCTACTACGATGGCTTCATCAGCTTTAAGTCCGCCTTTTTTCAATGCCATCAGATACGGTTCGGGATTGGGCTTACCATATTTTACATCGAACGCTGTAACCATCAATTCTTTACGAAACATTCCCGGATAGTTGTGCTCCAACCGTTCGAGCAGGGATAGTTGGCCGGAACCAGTGACCACCATCGGAATCAATCCATCCTTTTTCACTTTTTGTAGCAACTCCCATGCACCGGGCATACGTTTTGCTTCAGGATACGAATTGAACAAAACACTTTTCTCCTGATAGATACTTTCTATTTCTTCTTGGGTAGCTTCTCTGCCCAGTTCACGTTGGAAAACAATATTAATAGTGGAGGCTCCTGTCCGTCCTTCGTGCATATATGCTTCTTCGCGGCTAAGAGTGAGTCCATGAGATTTCATTACTGTATGCCAGGCTTCCGAATGATAGGGCATAGAGTCAAAAAGTACGCCGTCCATGTCAAACAGGACGGCTTTCAGTTTCTTTTTCATACTTTGGTACGTTGCAGAATCTTTTTAAGATGATATTTTATTTTTCTATAAGCATTTTCTTCAGATCAGACAGAGGAATAATCACATCGTATTGCTGACCGGATTCCTTGCCGATATATCTGTAAGCTATGCTTTTATTGTTATCTACACAGGTTTTGATGAATATCTGGGTGGCGGGATCGGTCTGACTTGCCAGTGTTGATACAATACCCTCTTTCACTTCTGCTGCGTTTTCTTCAATCTGGCTGATGGGACACAATTCTTCGTCCACACTGCATATATAAACAACTGATTCGCCTATGACCTCGATTTTTTCGACAATGACTTCTTCGCTGGCTTGCATCGGGAATTGCAGGTTCGCCATTTTCAGTTGTGCTTCAAGCTTTGTTTGTCCGCTTTGTGCCGGGTCGGCATTTGTATTAATCACTTCTTTCAGTTCTTCGGCGGTAAGTTCGCAAACTGCTTGTTCGCCCGACTTATTCCCTACAAATATCATGTGTAATCCGGAATTGCATTTTGCCATCAACTTGAGCATCTCTTTTACATCTGCTGCCGGATTTTGAAACATCATTGTGATAGATGATTTCATGCTTTCCGGATTGTCTTTCAATATCTTTATATTGGTAATCTCTTCGTTCATGTTCAGCGTGTACACTACGTTATTCCCGTCGTAGATGATGCTGGTGATCGTACCGACTGCTCCCATGTCTATCGGACACTGTTTGTTGGCTACTCCGATCACTGTCTTGAGTTTGGCTCCCTGGCAACCGGTCATTACGAGCATTAGCAATGATATGCTACATAATAATATGAATCCACTGGATTTCTTTAATAAATTTCCTGTCATTCTATTTGTTTTTTTAGTTTGATTCGCTTAATCTACAGTTGTATACGAGGCAAAGATAACGATAAAAAACGAGAGATAAGTTAGAACGGGAAGATAGTTTAGTGATTACTTGCCATGTGGTATATGCTGCCAACTCTTGTCGTGTAGACTGTTCGGCACTACTGAATTGCGGCGTATTACTTGTATAATTATTTGTTGTTTAGAAGAATATGTGTATTTTTGTAACGTTATAAACTCGACGATAGCATGAAAAAGAGAGTATTATTGTTGCTACCATTGTTTTTAGGCGCCTGCTCTGATAGTGGGGAAAGTCCTGTTATCAAGATAGAAAAGCTTTATGCAAAGGTTGAATCGGAGGATGAAAGTTCCGGTTCCGGTGAAAAAGACTATGCGAATCAGAGGGACGAATTGCCGGCCTTGAAGGTGGGGGACGAAGTGAAAGCTCTTCTGCTTTTGGATGGAAATGGAGCTGAACTGAAAACCTTTAGACTTCAGAATGATGATGAAGTGGATACTAAACTCATCTTTGAGAAAACAGAAGTATCTACAGAGGGAAATCTGACAGATGTGGAAAAGGGACAGCTTCGTTTTAAGGATGGTGTGTCAAAAGCTAAAATTATGGTGATTGCGACCATCAAACAAGTAGATAAGAACGGCGATGTAAAATTAGAGTTCTATCTTTCTTCCAAAGCCGAATGTGAAGGAGCACAGGAAGAAATCGGCTTGAAGACGAAAGCGGAGGATGATAAGTAAAAATGGTGCGCTGTAAACGGTACAACGGATAATAAACGGTGCAACCGGAAACAGCAACCAATAGAATATAATAATGAACGGTGAACAAATCTATGCATATAGCATAGTTGTTCACCGTCCATTGTTTATAGTTTACCGTTTATAAAAACGTTCTTGATTACAGTTTTGCACGGATTGCTTTAGATTCTTCTTCATACCCCGGTTTGTCCAGCAACGCAAACATATTCTTTTTGTATGCTTCCACACCCGGTTGGTTGAATGGATTCACGCCTAGCAAGTAACCGCTGATACCGCAAGCCTTTTCGAAGAAATAGAGCAGACCACCGATGTTGTATTCGCTCAATTCCGGAAGTACGATACGCATATTAGGTACACCACCGTCTACGTGAGCCAACTGTGTTCCCAATTCGGCCATCTTGTTCACTTCGTCCACACGTTTGCCGGCTAAGAAATTCAAGCCGTCCAGATTTGCTTCATCAGAAGGAACTTCCAGTTTGTGGTTAACCTTCTCTACTGAAATCACCGTTTCAAAGATAGAACGTTCGCCTTCCTGAATCCATTGACCCATAGAGTGGAGGTCTGTTGAGAAATCTACCGATGCAGGGAAGATACCTTTATTGTCTTTTCCTTCAGATTCTCCGTAAAGCTGTTTCCACCATTCGCTTACATAGTGCAGTTTTGGGCAGAAGTTAACGAGGATTTCGATCTTCTTACCATTTCTGTACAACTCATTGCGGGTAGCAGCGTAGATAGCAGCAGGGTTTTCAGCAAATGCAACGTCCGAACCACATACTTTTTCCATGTCGGCAGCACCGGCAACCAGTTTGTCGATATCGAACCCGGCCACTGCAATAGGCAGCAAACCAACCGGAGTCAGGACAGAGAAACGTCCGCCTACGTTATCGGGGATGATGAATGTTTTGTATCCTTCTTTGTCGGCTGTTACACGGGCAGCACCTTTCTTGGCATCCGTCACGGCAACGATTACTTTCTTTGCAGTTTCTTTGCCGCGCTGATCTTCACATTGCTTCTTCAGCAAACGGAAAGCAAGCGCTGTTTCAGTTGTAGTTCCTGATTTGGAGATATTGATGACACCGAATTTCTTGTCTTTCAGATATTCAGTCAGTTCATACAGATAATCTTCGCTGATATTGTGTCCTGCATAGATCATGACAGGAGCTGTTTTCTTTTCCTGCAACCAAGTGAAGCTGTTAGACAAAGCTTCGATGACGGCACGGGCACCCAGATAGCTACCACCGATACCGGCTACGATTACTACTTCACAATTGTCTCTTAATACTTTTGCAGTAGCGTTCAGGTCGGCCAGGTGTTCTTTAGTGATAGAAGAAGGCAAATGCAACCATCCTAAAAAGTCGTTACCTTTGCCTGTACCTTTTTCAAGCATTTCCTGTGCGGCTTTTACTTCAGCTTCGTAAGCAAAAACCTTTTCTTTGGAGATGAATCCAAATGTTTTTTCAATGTTTAAACTAATCATATTTTTTAAGTATTAAGTTTTAAGTATTAAGTATTAGTCATCAAGTATGGATTGTCAAGTATGAGTACCTGCGGGTAATACTTAAATGCCTAATACTTAATACTTAATATTTTTTTATCTAAAAGAGTCAGTCAACAGTTTAATCTCGATCATTGGTGAGATACGTTCGTATAGAATGTTGTACACTGCGTCCAGTATCGGCATATTGACATGATGATGTTTATTGATTTCTTTGATACATTTCGTACCATAGTAACCTTCCGCAATCATTTCCATTTCAATTTGCGCACTCTTAACGGAATACCCTTTACCTATCATCGTTCCGAAAGTTCGGTTGCGGCTAAAGTTGGAGTAACCGGTCACCAATAAATCCCCTAGATAAACAGATTCATCCACGTTTCTGTTCAACGGATGCACCGTATTCAAGAAACGGTTCATCTCCTGAATGGCGTTGGAGATCAATACAGCCTGGAAGTTGTCGCCATATTTCAGACCGCTACAGATACCGGCAGCGATGGCATATACGTTTTTAAGTACCGAACTGTATTCGATACCCGCTACGTCATCACTGACAGATGTTTTGATGAAGCTGCTTCCCAGACGACGTGCGAAGATACGTGCTTTATCTTTGTCAGGGCAGGCGATAGTCAGGTAGGAGAGGCGTTCCAAGGCTACTTCTTCTGCGTGGCAGGGACCTGCAAGGACTGCTATATTTTCTGGTGGTACACCATATTCTTTTGTGAAGTATTCCGATACAATAACGTTGTCATCGGGTACGATTCCTTTGATAGCGGTGATGATAAACTTATCTTTTATCTTGGTTTTCAGTTTTTTTAGATGCGCCTTCAGATAAGGAGAGGGAGTGACGAAGATCAGTGTATCCGATTCTTTCACCACATCGTTGATGTTGGAACTGAATGAGATGCGTTTTGTATCAAATTTCACTCCTGTCAGATAAGCCGGATTGTGCCCTAATCGTTTAAAATCGGCAATGCGGTCGTCTCGCCGCATATACCAATTGATAGAGTCTTCCTGGGCCAGACACATCTTTGCGATGGCTGTAGCCCAACTTCCTCCGCCCATTATCGCTATCTTGCCGGGTAATTTCATTTGTATGGATTTGGATGAAGAACTTATTAAATTTTCTGTATCCACTCAGTTACGTCGTTTACCGACGGATTGGTCAGTTCTAATTTATATTTCTTGTTAATGCCACAGATGTCCTGGTGCAACTTCTGCGGATTGACATCTTTCATGTCAGCTACAGTGTTGTAACCGGCTTTTTGGATCACTGGAACCCAGTCTTCTGCGATTCCCAATTCCATATATTTAGCGGCAGCGTCTTTTTTCACTACTTTTTCCGGACGCATTTGGGGGAAGAATAATACTTCCTGAATAGTGGTCTGTCCGGTCATTAACATTACCAGGCGGTCGATACCGATACCGATACCCGATGTAGGAGGCATACCATATTGTAAAGCGCGCAAGAAGTCCTGATCGATAATCATCGCTTCATCGTCTCCCTTGTCAGCCAAACGCATCTGCTCTTTGAAACGTTCTTCCTGATCCAACGGGTCATTCAATTCCGAGTAAGCATTAGCCAGCTCTTTACCGTTCACCATTAACTCGAAACGTTCGGTCAGTCCCGGTTTAGAACGATGCATCTTGGTCAGCGGAGACATTTCAACCGGATAATCGGTGATGAAAGTCGGCTGGATATACGTACCTTCGCAGAATTCTCCGAAGATTTCATCAATCAGCTTGCCTTTACCCATTGTCTCGTCGATTTCTTCCATTTTCAGTTCCTTGCAAACTTGGCGGATTTCTTCTTCGCTCTTGCCGTTTAGGTCGTATCCTGTCTTTTCTTTGATAGCATCCAGAATAGGCAGGCGGCGGTAAGGAGCTTTGAAACTGATCGTTTTTCCGTCAACAACGCTTTCCGTACAGCCGTTTACAGCGATACAGATACGTTCCAGCAGCTTTTCGGTGAAATTCATCATCCAGTTGTAATCCTTGTACTGAACATAAAGTTCCATACAGGTAAATTCCGGATTATGAGTTTTATCCATACCCTCGTTACGGAAGTTCTTACCTATTTCATATACACCTTCAAAACCACCTACGATCAGTCGTTTCAGATAAAGCTCTGTTGCGATACGTAGATAAAGGTCTATATCCAATGAGTTATGGTGAGTGATGAACGGGCGTGCACTGGCTCCACCGGCAATAGATTGCAGGATAGGAGTTTCCACTTCCGTGTAACCAGCCTCATCCAAAACGTTGCGCAATGTTTTCACTACAGTGGCGCGTTTCAGGAATGTTTCTTTGATACCGTCATTTACTACCAGGTCAACATAGCGTTGGCGATAACGGAGTTCGGGATCTTCAAAAGAGTCGTAAGCTACTCCGTCTTTGTATTTAACGATTGGCAACGGTTTGATAGACTTTGCAAGTACAGTCAGTTTCTTTGCATGGATGCTGATTTCACCCATTTGTGTGCGGAACACGAAACCTTCGATACCGATAAAGTCACCTAAGTCGAGCAGGCGTTTGAATACAGCGTTGTACAGTTCCTTGTCTTCTCCCGGACAGATATCATCACGGGTGATGTATACCTGGATGCGACCTTTAGAGTCCTGCAATTCGATGAAAGATGCTTTACCCATCACGCGGCGGCTCATGATACGACCGGCTACGGAAACTTGGCGTGGCTCTTCGTCGTCTTTAAATTCAGCTTTAATATCTGTAGAGAAAGCATTGGTTACATACTCTGCTGCAGGGTATGGATCAATACCCATTGCACGAAGCTCATTCAGACTGTTACGTCGAATAATTTCCTGTTCACTTAGTTCTAATATATTCATTTCGTTACGTATTAACTCAATTTTGTGGGCAAAAATACGAAACTTTTCTCATATATCCTGTAATCCGTCTCTTTTTTGTATCTTTGCACCCTCAAACTAATAGGTATGACAGGACAAAAGACACCCACTGCGTTGGGTACGGAAAAGATTGGAAAGCTTTTAATGCAGTATGCCATTCCGGCAATTATCGCCATGACGGCGTCTTCTCTTTATAATATGGTAGATAGTATTTTCATTGGTCATGGAGTAGGGGCGATGGCTATCTCCGGGTTGGCATTAACCTTTCCGCTAATGAATCTTGCCGCGGCTTTCGGCTCTTTGGTGGGGGTAGGTGCGGCTACATTGGTTTCGGTGAAATTGGGACAGAAAGATTACGATACCGCACAGCGGGTACTTGGCAATGTACTGGTATTGAATATTATCATCGGGCTTGCCTTTACAGTCGTCACATTGTTGTTTCTCGACCCTATTCTTTATTTCTTCGGTGGTAGTGATGCTACGGTAGGTTATGCCCGCGATTATATGGTTGTTATCTTGTTGGGTAATGTCGTCACCCACCTTTATTTAGGTCTGAATGCTGTACTGCGTTCGGCGGGACATCCGCAGAAGGCGATGTATGCCACGATTGCTACGGTAGTGATTAACACAATACTCGACCCTGTTTTTATTTATGGCTTTGGTTGGGGAATACAAGGAGCGGCAATCGCTACCATTACTGCACAGGTTATCGCATTGGCATGGCAGTTCAAGTTATTTTCTAATAGAGAGGAACTGTTACATTTTCATAAAGGTATTTTCCGGTTAAAAAAGAAGATTGTGTTTGATTCTTTAGCAATTGGTATGGCTCCTTTTCTGATGAATCTGGCAGCTTGTTTTATCGTGATTTTGATTAATAAGGGGTTGAAACAGTATGGAGGTGATTTAGCTATTGGAGCTTTTGGAATTGTCAACCGCCTGGTATTCCTTTTTGTCATGATTGTGATGGGATTGAATCAGGGGATGCAGCCCATTGCCGGGTATAATTATGGTGCCAAGCAATATCCCCGTGTGACGAAAGTCTTGAAAATTACGATTTATGTAGCCACCCTTATCACTACTATCGGTTTCTTGATGGGGATGCTGATACCTGATTTGGCAGTTTCTATTTTCACCACGGATGAAGAACTGGTTCGTATTTCTGCTAAAGGACTGCGTATTGTGGTCATGTTCTTTCCCATTGTCGGTTTTCAGATGGTGACTTCCAACTTTTTTCAGAGTATAGGTATGGCAAGCAAGGCTATATTCTTGTCTGTCTCCCGTCAGGTTCTAATTCTGATACCTTGTCTGCTGATCCTTCCACACTTTTACGGACAACTAGGAGTTTGGATCAGTATGCCGATTTCCGACCTGATAGCAAGTATGATTGCCGGAACGATGCTTTGGTATCAGTTTCGCCAGTTCTCATTATCGAGTAATTTAAAACATTAAAAAAGAAAATATGATAACTTCACAAATGTCCTACGAGGAATTGGCGAATGAAGTAGCAAAGGACTATATGGACGTGAGCATAATCATGCGGAAAAAAATGCCGGATGCTCTAAAATATTTCCGCAGGCAAAGCAAATTTCCGATGTTTCTTTTCTCTACAGTCACTTCACCCAGGAAGAACAAATGGATTTTGATATTCTTCGCCAAGAGTAAGCGACGTTTGAAACAGTATGTTGATAGTTTTCTTGTTTGTGTTAGAGAAACAGATCATGGTAAGTATGTTTATCGATACGATTTACCGGCTAAAGAAGGTTCTCTCCCCGGTGTGACTTTTTATCCACCTCATTTTTTTAGCAGATATGCTCTACGGATGGGATTGGAACTCACCGGAGAAGATCTGATAAAAAGATATTTTAAAACGAACACTGCTATGCACTATAATGCCGATCATTTATTCTTGAGTGAAGAAGAAATGAAAGATTTGCTGAATCCTGTGTGGTACACTAGTCCGGATGGTATTTCGCTCGGATCGGCTACGATGGTGTCCGGCATGGAACTTTTTATCTGCAAGACTTTCGTTCCCTGGAATATGTGTAAAAAGGATCAACTGATAACTTGTGGAAAAGAGGAAATGTTTCGATTGCAAGAAGATCTTGCGCTGGATACTCATGAGGAGGACGTTGTGAGTCAATCAGAGAATCATAAGATTGTTGAAGAGTTTGCACGGATGATAATGGAACTTATAGAGAAGGCTGGTTAAACTAGTCAACCATTATCAGGGAAGTACAAATTCTCAACTATACTCACGCCTATGAGAAAAAATACTCATACCTATGAGAATATATTCCCATTGGTATGAGTATTTTTTCTCATAGGCGTGAGTGTTACCCCTTGTCAGAATGTCTGGAAACGGCAATTTTATAGCATTTCTGATAAAGGTTTTACCAATCGAATAAATCGATATATTTGTCGAATTCAGGTTTGTTTTCGATACCATGTTTTAGAAAGACGGCGGTAATCTGCTTTTGTTCGTCAGGATGTAGCATCCGTTCTTTGTTGCGGATGCGGTAAAACATACTGCGCCCCATCAAAGAATATAATTCTTTGCGGATGGTGATAGCCGTAGAATATGGTATGTTGTCCAATATATGGTCAATTCCGCATGCAAAGCGTGAAGTGCAGTATGGATTGAAAAATCTGCAGTTATTCTCGTTTCCTATTATGTGGTTGGGATTGACTGTTCGGAAATCAGGAACATTTTGCGGTATACAGAGTGTCGCTTGATGGCGTAGGCATTCATTGCGGCGCGGACATTTGTTGTGGGTGCAGTATAGATAATTCTTAGGAATGTCATTAAAGTCAATTTTTTTGTTCATGATTCTCGATGCTTTTATAGTTTGCTGTTGTTTTCATTTTCTATTAGTATTCTGTTTGCAAGAGCAAAGGTACGTCTTTTGTTCTATATACAAAACAATAATACAGGCTATTTATTTTATTTCGTATGCAAAATAAAGCTGGTGAGTAAAAGATAACTTCGTAATAACTTGCACTTCCTGATTTATTCAATTACTTTTGTAGCGTATAAACCCAAAGAAAGGAGTTGTATAAGTATGGCAAGACCAATTAAGGAAACTCCGATACTTTTCGGAGAAGATGCTCGGCGATTTGAAGAACGGATGAAAGAGAAGCGTAGTGAAACGCCGGAGCAGCGGGAAAAAAGGTTGAAAGACTATGAACTGGCAATGAAAATCTTTAAGAAATAAAATATGAATCGTCAGTTGATAGAGGAAACGTATGAAATGGATTTATTCCTTTGAATAATGAAGATGTGGATTCTGCTACACGTTTGCTTTATTTTGACTTGAATGATATTGTGCTCTAGATTAGAGCAGCTTTATTAAATATTTTGTTTTGTATACGAGACAAAATGGTGTGCCCCTTATTTTATATACGAAACAAAAAACTTATTGAAACCTGCCTTTTTTATATACATACGCTTTAATTATACAATCATCATTCATTTTCTTCCCTAAACATTTATAACTCTCTCTTGTTATTTTCCGAAAAGTATTTGTACCTTTGTCATTGGAACGTAGCATACCTTTGTGGTATGCGATTGTGCGTTTCCTCGGTGAACAGGAAATCGTAGCGGATTTTTTTTACTTACGCCGGGAGACGCCTGTACTTCTATGACTTCTCATAGGGTACGGGCTGTCTGCCCGTGTAAGTAAGGTAGCCGCTACTACCTCCTGTTTGCGGGATTGTGGCAGCTCCGTACTCTTTTATAATAAAAGGTACGGAACTAGTTGATATTATTAATCTAGTTCCGTTTTTTTATGTCAAATTGGCTCACAACAAAACAGATGTCTGAAAGACACGACATCCAAGAAGCTATTTTAAAGAATTGGGCAAATCTTGGATATATTACAAGTTCCCGAATCAACGATCAGTTGTTTTTGGATGATGAGAGTTTGGACGCTTATCTGGAAGCCCACAAAAGACTTGGTTTAGAAGCAGGTTACCTTTCTAAAATCGTGGAAGAAAAGAAACTGGAACGGGACTTTATCATTTCCAAATATGATGATTTACTATATGTATTGAGAACACAGAAGACTTGTAAACCGCTATATGAAATAATCATTCGTGAACTGGCAGCATTGATTCTTCACCCTGTTGCCCGCAATGTTTTCTATTCTATTTCTACAGGAGAATCAGTAGCGAAAGTGGCTGGTCGGCATCGAATTACCTATGGGAAGACATTACAAATGTATAACTCTATACTTAAAGGGTTGAAATTGAAGAAAGATATATTGGCTACTTATCGAAAGCGTGCTATCAATGCTCGTTTTTTATCTTTGGCAGACAATAATAAGAATATAAATGTTGGGCAGGAGGAGTGGATACTTCAATTGCCTGTTTGTAAAATAGCTGATACCCGGTTGGCTAATATCTTGTATAATCAAGATGTTCGAACGGTAAAGGACTTATTGGAAATCGTATCGGGAAGAGGTTGGAAAAGTCTGTTGAGAATAGAAGGAGTAGGAAAAACTTCCTACTATCATTTATTATCCAAACTTTAGATGATAGGTGTTGTGGATGAAAGTCTGGATCGGATTCTTGCCGGATGCTCTAATGGTAAGTTCGATAATAAATGACGGGTAGGACATAATTATGGAAAGAGAGATGATATAAAGAGGTTATTTTAAAGGAAAGATAGAGATTTCAACTTCTAAAATAGCCTCCTTATATTATATATGTATGAACATACCGTCTATCTCTCTGCCTCTATTGTATAAGTAAAGCTGTCCGCCCGGTAATATCCGACGTTGTATTCAATAGGTACTCCGTTCACATCATAAACAAATCTTTTCCTTATTAATATAGGGTCATTGGATTTTATCTCCAGTTTCTCTGCAATAAATTCCCCTGCAAGTCTGGCTGAAATCTCCTCCTTGCTGGTTTTTACCACTATATTATATTGGGTTTCCAGCATTTCGTATAATGGACGTGTATAATCTTCCTCTCCGGTCAGTGGAATATTGGGGTTGAAATAAGAGATGAAGTAAACAAACGGATATTCTTTTTTTCCTCTGACGCGCTCCATCACTACACAGCGAGTGTCGGGACTGGAACCTAAATCAAAGAATGTACCGATTTCTTCGGTTGCACGCTTTAAACTGATATGCAGCTCGAAATTGCGAATCTCTATACCTAACATCTTCATTTCCTGTGAGAAACTAAGCCAGTTCTTTACTCCGCCTACGATACCTTTCTTTACTACTTTCGTGCCGTAGCCTTTCTTGCGCACCAAAAGCCCCTCAAACACGAGTTTGTTGATAGCTTGTCTCAATGTGTTCCTTGAAATATGTAATTGTTCAGACAATTCGACCTCATTGGGAAATAGCTTCCCGTTTTTGTACTCTTCAGATTCTATGAGTCTTCTTAGTATCTCTTCTGCCTGAATATGAAGCGGTTTATCACTATTATGATCTAATTTCATATCTATCCTGATTGGTTTATTTTCAGCAAATATAAGATTTATCAAAAAATAATCCAAGTTTTGTTTGGAATAAAAATAAAATCTATATATTTGCACAATTGAAAGTATGTATGAACATATAAAATTTAAAAACGCTATAAACATGAGAAAAGCTAATTATGATAAATTTCCTTCTACGAAGCTGACGGGGATGCTTGTTCAGGGGTGGGATTCTATCATTTCTATGTTAAAAGAGAAAATGGATGCAAGAAAAGTGCTGGCTGTGGATTTATATACAGGAGTATATGAAGAAGAAGTGCTGGGTGCTTTTTCAAAAGAATTCTCCGGAAGAGTGATGAATGTACGTGATTTGATGAAACCGGAAAAAGAAATTCAAGCGTTGACAGAACGCTTCATGACTGAAGATGTATTATTCGGCTATGTCACCAATTTGAAGCTGGAAGATTATTTGGATGCGGATAAGGTGGCTGCTGCACGGAAGCAAATCAGTGAAGCAAAAGAAACCATTGTAATCATAGGTACGGGTGCTGCTGTTGTTGCTCCACAGGACGCAATGGTGGTTTATGCGGATATGGCACGTTGGGAAATCCAACAACGTTTCCGCCGGCATGAGGTAAAAGCTTTAGGTATAGACAATCGGAACGATGCCGTTTCTTTGCAATACAAGAGAGGGTATTTCAACGATTGGAGAGTATGTGATAGGTATAAGGAAAGATTGTTTGGCAGGGTAGAATTCTGGATTGACACCCATGTGGCCGGGACACCGAAGATGATTGATAAGGATACTTTCTTTAAAGGGGTAGAGGCAACGGTGAACACACCGTTCCGGGTAGTTCCTTTCTTCGATCCGGCTCCCTGGGGTGGTCAATGGATGAAAGAGGTTTGCGATCTGGATCGTGAACGCGAAAATTTCGGCTGGTGCTTTGACTGTGTACCTGAAGAGAACAGCCTTTATTTTGAAGTGAATGGAGTGCGCTTTGAACTGCCTTCGGTTGATTTGGTTTTACTGAAAAGTAAAGAGTTGCTTGGTGAACCGGTGGAGGCACGCTTTGGAAAAGACTTCCCTATTCGTTTCGACTTTTTGGATACGATGGGCGGAGGTAATTTGAGTTTGCAGGTGCATCCTACTACTCAATTTATCCGTGACAGCTTCGGTATGTACTACACGCAGGATGAAAGTTACTACATGGTAGACGCGGAAGAAGATGCCGTAGTTTATCTGGGAGTGAAGACAGGAGTGGACAAAGAAGCGATGATCGGCGATTTGCGTAAAGCACAAAAAGGTGAACTGGTGTTTGACGCAGAAAAGTACGTAAATAAGATTCCGACAAAGAAACACGATCACTTCCTGATTCCGGGAGGAACTGTTCATTGTTCCGGTGCCAACAGTATGGTGCTTGAAATCAGCTCGACTCCGAACCTCTTTACTTTCAAACTATGGGACTGGCAACGCTTGGGACTGGATGGAAAACCGCGTCCGATCAATGTGGAACGTGGTAAATGCGTTATCAACTGGAATCGCGATACGGAATATGTGAATGAACACCTTCGCAATCAGTTTACGGAAGTCGCTTCCGGAGAAGGTTGGGTAGAAGAACGTACCGGACTGCATCCGAACGAATTTATCGAAACTCGTCGCCACCGTTTCTCATCACCGGTGTTACATCACACAAACGATAGTGTAAATGTACTGAATCTGTTGGAGGGAGAAGAGGCCGTAGTTGAGAGTCCTACTCATGCTTTTGAACCTTTCGTGGTGCATTATGCCGAAACATTTATCATTCCTGCCGGGGTGAAAGAATATACCATTGCCCCGTATGGTAAATCTGCAGGAAAAGAATGTGTAACGATCAAAGCTTACGTACGCTTTTAATAATGAAATAAATCATCTAATATCTTGAAAACTATGTATGAACATGATGAACGAATCGTAATGACGCTCGATGCGGGAGGCACTAATTTCGTGTTTTCAGCCATACAAGGCTGTCGCGAAATAGTGGAACCTATTTGCCTTCCGGCAGCGTCCGACGACTTGGAGCGTTGCTTGTCTGTTCTTGTAGAAGGTTTCTTGGAAGTTGAGAAACGATTGCCGAAACTTCCGGTAGCTATCAGTTTTGCTTTCCCCGGGCCTGCTGACTATGAGCATGGAATTATTGGTGACTTGCCCAACTTCCCGGCCTTCAGGGGAGGAGTGGCACTTGGACCTTATTTGAGGGAACAGTTTGGTATTCCGGTTTTTATTAATAATGACGGTAATTTGTTTGCTTATGGCGAAGCCTTGGCAGGCACTTTGCCCGAAGTGAATAAACGCCTGAAAGAAGCAGGCAGCAGTAAGGTATATAAGAACCTGCTCGGAATTACGCTGGGTACCGGGTTTGGTGCCGGAGTGGTGATTGACAGCCGGTTACTGACCGGAGACAACGGTTGCGGCGGCGACGTCTGGATTATGCGGAATAAGAAATATCCCGAAATGATCGCGGAAGAAAGTGTCAGCATCAGGGCCGTCAGGCGAGTATATCAGGAATTGACCGGAAAGGATGCTTCTTCTTTGACTCCCAAAGATATATATGATATTGCCGAAGGGACTGCAGAGGGAGATCAGCAGGCTGCTGTCCGGAGTTTTAACGAACTGGGAGAGATGGCCGGTGATGCTATCATCCGTGCATTGAATATTGTTGATGGCTTGGTAGTGATTGGCGGAGGAGTGGCTGGAGCGGCTAAATACATACTTCCGGGAATTATGAATGAGATGAATCGGCAGATTGGCACGTTTGCAGGAGCTTCTTTCCCTTGTTTGCAGATGGAGGTGTTCAATCTGTCCGAAAAAGAGGCATTTGATAAATTTCTGGAAGAAAAAGACAAGATGGTGAAAATACCATTTTCGGAGAGAGAGGTACATTATGCCTGTCACAAGAAAATAGGCATTGCTGTTTCTACATTAGGAGCAAGCAGGGCTGTTGCTTTAGGGGCTTATTCCTTTGCTTTGTCCCAACTTAATATCTTATAATATATGATAACTCTTCTATTAATTCAAATATAAAATGTTATGAAACAATCTAATCTATTGAACGCGCAATTTGCCCGCCGGCTTTTCAGAACGGCATTTTCGAGTTGGCAATTATTGGCTGTTATGTTGATTGTTTGTATGAATGTGGCTGTTGGTTCCAAACTGTATGCGCAATCTAATACAATCGCAGTGAAAGGTAAGGTAATGGCAGACGGGGAACCCGTGATTGGGGCTACCGTGCTGGTGAAAGGTGTATCTACGGGTACGGCTACGGATATGGATGGAAATTTTTCACTGAATGTTGCTTCGAAAGCGGTATTGGTAGTTTCCTCAATTGGATATGAAACACAGGAAGTTCCGGTGAACGGCCGCCAGTTTATCAATGTGGTGTTGAAGTCGGATGTGGTTGCTTTGAAAGATGTGGTAGTGGTAGGCTACGGTGTGCAGAAGAAAGTCAACCTGACAGGAGCTGTGTCTTCTGTTTCTACGGATGAATTGGAAGGAAAGCCGATTTCCAATGTATTGGAAGCGATGCAGGGAACGACTCCCGGTTTGGTAATTCAGCAGGGAAGTTCTACTCCGGGTAGTGTACCTTCTATTAATATCCGTGGATTGAATACGATGAACAACAATGATCCGTTGGTGATTATTGACGGAATTGAAGGATCGCTCGCCAATCTGAATCCGGCTGATATTGAGCAGATTTCTATTTTGAAAGATGCTTCTTCTACTGCTATTTATGGTTCACGTGCTTCCAATGGTGTGGTACTTGTTACTACCAAGAAAGGAAAAGCCGGTAAGGTGGAAATCTCTTATGATTTTATGTATGGTGTTCAGCAACCTACTTCATTGCCTAAGATAGCAGACTCGTGGGTATACGCTGAACTGTATAATGAAGCGGCTGTTAATTCGGGAAGAGCTGCAAAATTCACTCCCGAGCAGATTGCGCAATATAGAAATGGTGGTCCGAATGTAAATTGGGTGAAAGAACTTTATAATCGTAATTCTCCTCAAAGTTCACACAATGTTTCGATGACAGGCGGTAACGACCAGTTGTCTTACATGGCTTCTTTGGGTTATATGGATCAGAACAGTATGTTCAAAGGACCTGATTATGGTTATAAGCGCTACAATGCACGTCTGAATGTAAGCCATAAGGTGACGAATAACTTTACATTGAATTTGACTTCTCAATTTGCCCGTAATGATATTAAAGAACATGCTTACTGGACGGAATGGATTATTGAGCAGGCAAACCGTATGCCACCGATTTACCCGATCAAGAATGAGGATGGCAGTTATAATTATCCTGCCGGAAGTAACTCAAACGGTTTGCAGCGTTTGGAAGAAGGCGGTTATCGCCAGAATGTGAATGATGAATTATTGGGAACCATACAAGCCGAATGGGAAGTATATAAAGGACTGAAACTGATCGGAAGTGCCGGTGGACGTGTTTGGAATAATAATTTGCATGAAAACCGGAAGGCCTTCGAAGGTACGGGAGATAGTGAAAATAAGTTGACCGAGCAATTCTATCGTTCTAAGAATATCACTACCAATCTTATGGTGACTTATAATACGAAAATAGGGAAACACTCTATCGGTGGATTATTAGGATATGCTTATGAGGGTTTCTCTGAAAAGCAGTTCTCTACCAGTCGTTTGACGGAGGATTCTAAATATGATATTTTTGTAGGTGATTTGAGTGGGGATAAAGTTAGCAATGGTGGTTCGGCAAGTGACTGGGCTATCTATTCCGGTTTTGCAAGAGCCACTTACAACTATGATGAAAAATATCTGCTGGAATTTAATATCCGTAATGACTACTCTTCTTATTTTGCGAAAGGAAACCGTTCGGGAGTCTTCCCGTCTTTCTCGGCAGGATGGCGTATCTCGGAAGAAAAATTCTGGTCTGTATTGAAACCGTATGTTCCTTCTTTGAAAATCAGAGGTTCTTGGGGATTGGTTGGTAATAACCGCATTGGTGCTTATCAATACATGCAGACGGTGTCTGTAAAGAACGGTATCAGTTTTGGCGACAAGCTGGCGCAGACGGCTGAATTCGCTTCTACAAACCCTGATCTCAAATGGGAAACTACCCGTATGGCTAATATCGGCTTCGAATTGGGATTGTTGAATAATGATTTGAATATTACTTTTGATTGCTTCAATAATCGTACAAAAGATATTTTGGTGAATTTACCGGTTCCCGGATTGTTTGGTAATGGTGCCCCGATTCAAAACGCTGGTAAGGTAGAGACGAGAGGATGGGAATTATCAGTAAGTTATCGTTTGAAAACTGGTCCGGTAGTGCATAACTTCGCCGGAAATATTTCAGATAGCTTTAATGAAGTAATAGATACACGCGGTACGGAAATTATCGGTGGCTCGGATGTACAGACAATTATCAAGGAAGGTTATCCGTTGTACTCTTACTATGCATATCGTTCGGATGGATTTTTCCAGAATGAGGAAGAATGTCAGAAAGGACCGCACTTGGAAGGTATTACACCGAAACCGGGAGATATCCGTTATCTGGATAAAAATGGCGATGGTGTGATTAAACCGGACGATGACCGTTTTATTGTTGGTAATGACTTCCCAAGATATACTTTCGGCTTCACCTATGGTTTGGAATATAAAGGTTTTGATTTCTCGATGATGTGGCAAGGAGTAGGAAAACGTAACAAGTGGATGCGTGGTGAATCTGTAGAGGCTTTCCATAATAACAATGAAGGTCCTGTAATGGATTTCCATCAAGATCGCTGGACTCCGAATAATCCGGATGCTACTTATCCTCGTCTGACAATGGGTGCGGAATCTGCTAATAATGCAGCGAAATCGGATTTCTGGATTCAGGATGCTAAATACTTGCGTTTGAAAAATGCGCAGATTGGATATACTTTCCCGCAACAATGGATGAAAAAACTCTATGTCAAGAATTTAAGAATTTTTGCCAGTGTGCAGAATCCGTTGACTTTCACGAAGATGAAAGGCGGATGGGACCCGGAATATACCGGAGACGGTAGTGGTCGTTCTTATCCTGTGGCAAGAGTATATTCATTTGGACTTAATGTTAAATTTTAAACTGTACCGTGATGAAAACAACTATAAAGAATTTGATTTTATCTGCTGTCTTGGTAGTGGGCGGTGCCTCTTGTGTTGACTTGGATACGGCACCGTATGACAGAGAAACGGACTTGACTTATTGGGAAGAGGATCCTGAAGCAGCTGTCAAGGCGTTGAATACTTGCTATACCTATTTGGGAAATATGGACGAACAGCTTTATTGTGAAGCAATGACGGACAATGCTTATACCAAGCAACCGAACGATGCTACACAGAATATCGGTAATGGTTCATATTCTACAGCAGACCCTTACGTGAAAAAGGTTTGGGACGGGCGCTATACGGGTATTCGTATGTGTAACCAGTTGCTGGAAAATATAGACAGGGTTCCTGATTTAGACCCGGAATTGAAGAAACGTTATATTGGTGAGGCAAAAGTACTTCGTGCTTATAGTTATTATGAGTTGTATACGAAATTCGGCGATATACCTTATACTACCAAAGTGCTTTCTATTAAAGAAAGTATGTCTATTGCACGTACGGCCAAAGCCACTGTAATAGCAAATGTTTTGGCCGATCTGGATGAAGTGATTAATGGTAACTATTTGCCGACTTCTTATGATGCGGATAATAAAGGTCGGATTACCCGTTGGGCGGCAATGGCGATTAAAGCTAAAATCTATTTGTTTGAAGGTAATTGGACGCAAGTGAAAAATATCACTTCTACCATTATGACAGAGGGGGGCTTTAAACTCTTTGGAAGTTATGCAGGATTGTTTGAGATCGCTAATGAATACAACTCTGAAGTAATTTTGGATGCACAGTATCGTCCAACCAGTCGTGAACATCAGATGATGTATGTTTTCCTGCCGCCCACTTTGGGTGGATATTCCCAGCTTTCTCCTTTGCAGGAGTTGGTAGACAGTTATATTATGCTGGATGGAAAAACAATTAAGGAAACAGGAACATCGTTTGATGAAAGTCATCCGTATGCTAATCGTGACCCACGTTTGAAGGCAACGGTGATGTACACTGGAAACTCATATACGTTGGCCGACGGAACAGAAGTTGTTATCAACTGTGAGAAAGGTGAAGGCAAAGATGGTTATGGGGTAGGTTCAGACTGTTCGGCTACCGGTTACTATATTAAGAAATATTGGGATAACACTTATCGTGCTACTCTTTATTCTGGTTTGAATCCGATTCTGATTCGTTACGCTGATATTTTATTGATGAATGCGGAAGCATTGGCAGAATTAGGAGAACTGGATAAGACGGCTTGGGATGCAACTATTAAACCAATTCGTGATAGGGCCGGATTTACACTTGCTTCAGCACTGGAATTCCCGGAAGGAGCTTCTAAAGATAAACTGATTGAGATTGTACGAAACGAACGTCGTTCGGAATTGGCATTGGAAGGACATCGCCATAAAGATATTATCCGTTGGAGAATTGCGGACAATGTATTGAATGGATGGTGTCACGGACTAAAGACAAATGATGTGGTAGGTACGGATGATGGATACGTTCGGGTTGAAAACAGAACCTTTAATGCAAATAGGCATTATTTGTGGCCTATACCACAGGCTGAACGTGACTTGAATGGTAATTTGGAGCAGAATCCGAATTGGTAATTGGTTAAAACGACTCAAAAAGGAATGATTATGAAAAAGATATTATGGATATGTTCAGTACTTCTGGCAATGGTTTCATGTCAGGAAGATTATGAATTGAACACGGATTTTGCAGTCCCTACAGAATTAAGTTCCCCTGCTTCTATCCAGTTGAATGTGTCATCTCCAACGCTTGTTGTGTTGTCGTGGTCAGGAGGTGGTGCGGCAGATGGCGGAATTGTATTGTACGAGGTGCTGTTTGATAAGGCAGACGGTGATTTTTCAAAGCCGCTGGCTACGGTGAAAAGTGATTTGGGAGCTGCGACCAGTTTGTCAATCACTCATGCAGCTATTAATACGATTGCTAGAAATGCAGGCATTTATCCTTTGGAAACCGGAGATATAAAATGGACGGTAAATGCTTCGAAAGGTGGAGTGGTGAAGAGAACCGACAAGGTGGCTACTATCACAGTAACTCGTGGAGAGGGAATTGATAATATTCCGGCGGAATTGTATTTATATGGTTCGGCTACGGAGAACAGTGGACAGGGTGGAATTCCGTTCCGTTGTGTAGAAGAGGGCGTTTTCCAGATTTATACAAAATTGTCAGCAGGAAATATATCATTCAAGTCAGCTACTACAGGTGAAACGTTCAGCTATTATATTGATGATAGCTCGAAGTTAAGAGAAGGAGATGGTGAAACGGCAGTCGCTGCTTCCGAAGAAGTAACCCGTCTGACTGTGAACTTTAATACAATGGCAATGACCACGGAAAAAATCGGTTCTTCTGTTCGTTGTATTTGGGGAGCAACATTTGGAGATATAGCTGTATTAGAGTATGCGGGTGATGGTAAATTTGTGGGAGAGGGTGATATCCGATTCCTTGATCCGTCCAAACCGGAAACCGGTGCTCCTGATTGGTTAAGTTGGATAGAAGAACGTTACTACTTTTTAGCAAAAGTAAATGGTGGTGATATGTGTTGGGGTAGAGGTGATGGCGTGAGTGCCGAACGTCCGGTAGGTGGAGAACCTGCTTCTTTCTATGCTTTGTATGAATTCCAATGGAGTCAGTGGGATCATCTTTGGAAAATGAAAGGTAGTCTGGATTATACGCATGCGACTATCACTATCGATACGAATTCGGATGGATTGATGATACATACATTTACTAATGTGACTCCGATTAATTAATAAAACTAAGTTATGAAAAAGATAAAGACTATTTTAGCTATTCTTCCGGCACTATTATTCTCCTGTGCCGGAGATGACGTAGAGAAATATATCCCGCCTACACCGATTGCTCCGTCAGAACCCGGAGAGGAGGTCGTTTATCATAAACGTGCCAAAGAGCAGTTTGACTTGATTAATCAGTGCTACCGGATCAATAGTGGGGCAACAGAAGGACTGTATAATGAAAATTATCCTAAGAAAGACGGGGATAATTCCGCTTCTTTCTTGTGGCCGTATGACGGACTGGTTTCCGGAGCAGCAGCTTTGCATGCCTTAGGTTATGATGTGAATTATGCAGATATGGTAGACCAGTTTGAAGTTTATTATCGTACTCCTAGTGGAACTGTGGGTGGTTATGGTTCTCAAACCAATGGTACTACCGGTAGTGGAACACGTTTTTATGATGATAATTCTATTGTGGGGATTGAACTGGTAGAGGCTTTTAATTTGCTAAATAATCAAGATTATTTAACGAAAGCTAAAAGAATCGTTGAGTTCCTGCAAGCTGGTGAAGATGATATGTTTGGAGGAGGTCTTTGGTGGAATGAGGACCAGAAAGGACAGCAGGGAGTTGGTGATTCGAATAAACCGACATGCGCTAATGGATATGCAACGCTATTCTTGCTTGAATATTATTCTGTATGTCCTCAAGAGGAAAAAGCGGATGTGTTGGCTCTGGCAAAACGTTTATATGCTTGGACGTTGACTAACTTGCGTGATCCGGAGGATGGCTGTTACTGGAATGATAAACAAGCAGACGGATCCATTAATAAAACAAAATGGACTTACAATACAGGTGTAATGATTTCTAACGGAGTCCGTCTATACAAAATAACAGGTGAGCAGACTTATCTGGACAGTGCCATTGCTTCTTCCGAAGGTGCGTATAATTATTTTGTACGTCCGCTTAATGGGTTGGCGTTGGCTTATCCTGATCATGACCCTTGGTTTACAACCAAATTAGTTCGTGCATTTATTGATATTGAACCTTATTACAAAAATGCAGGCAATTATATCAAAACATTCATCAACTTCCTGGATTATGCATACGAAAATGCCCGTTTATCAAACGGACTGTTCTATGAAGACTGGACAGGAGCAACTCCAAAACGTGCTGAACAGTTGTTGATGCAGGATGCTGCGCTTGAATCTTTGGGAATGATTGCTTTGTACAAAGGAGAAACAGTGACAGAGGAATAGGATATGAATAGTAAAATTAGAAATATAGTTTTATTTGTATCGACGGTATTCGTGCTTCTTTCTTGTGCCGGAGAATCAAAAACGACTCCGAATAAAGATAAGGCAGAAGAAATGTTTCAGCGTGTTTGGGAACTCTACCGGGTTCCCAAATACGGCCTCTTCTCTGAATATTACCCAAGCAGTCATCGTCCTGATCTGACTTATTTTAATGATTCCACCCGGCAAGCGCAGGAAGTTTCTTATCTGTGGCCTATGAGTGGTGTCTTTTCTTCGGCAGTGTTGATGGCTGCCATCGAACCGGAGAAATATACGGTTTATGTCGATTCGATGGTGATGGCGATGGAACGTTACTATGATACAACGCGTGTTCCTTTTGGTTATCAGGCTTACCCTGTTCAGTTTGGAAAGGTAGACCGCTATTATGATGACAATGGTTTGGTGGGGATTGACTATATTGATTCTTACCTGGTAACTAAAAATCCTTATTATCTGGAGAAAGCGAAACAGGTATTGACCTTTATTTTAAGTGGCTGGGATGAGAACTTTGAAGGAGCTGTTTCCTGGCTGGAAGGAGTGAAAGATCAGAAACCTGCCTGTTCTAACGGAAAAGCGATGGTGTTGGCTTTAAAACTTTATGAAGCAACTAAAGATGAGTATTATCTGGAGGTGGGAAAGAAGTTCTATCATTGGATTGATAAATATCTGAAAGATCCGGAAAGAGGAGTCGTTTGGAATTCATGGTTAACAACGACTTCGGCAGTATGCCCGGATTTGTATACTTACAATACTGGTACTTTGTTACAAGCAGCTGTAGCTTTATATAATTATACGGGTGAGCAGGCGTATCTGGATAATGCTAAATTTCTGGCAGAAGGAAGCTACAAAGTGTTTTTTAAGTATACGGAAGACGGTATTCCTTATATTGCAGATTTGCCTTGGTTTAATTTGGTTTTGTTTAGAGGTTATCACGATCTGTACAATGTTACGGGGGATTCAAAGTATGTGGATACGATGATAAAAGGACTGGATTATGCTTGGGATCATGCGCGTGATCAGGCGGGACTGATGTATCATGACTGGACAGGGCGGACTGATGAAAAACGTAAGCCGAAATGGTTATTGGATGCTTCGTGTGTGCCGGAGTATTATGCACGTGTGGCGATGATTAAAGGAGAAGTTACAAACAGAAAAAATAAATAAATGATGAAATTAAAATGGATAGGTAGCCTGTTGATTCTGGCGGGTGTTGTAGGGTGTAAAACACCTGATCGTCCCAATTTGGTAGAATATGTAAATCCTAATATCGGAACTGTACATAGTCGTTGGTTTTTCTATACTCCGGCTGCGGAGCCTTTTGGAATGGCTAAACTGGGAGCTTCTACCAATGGAACTTACGGTAATAATCAAGGATGGGAAGCTATTGGTTATGAAGATAATCATACTTCGATTGATGGCTTTCCTTGTCTGCATGAGTTTCAGATAGGTGGCATTGCATTAATGCCTGTAACGGGAGAAGTAAAAACAAACCCCGGAAAACTGGAAGATCCCGATAAAGGTTTCCGTTCCTGTTTTGATAAGAAAGATGAAACGGCTCGTCCGGGATATTACTCTGTATTATTAAAGGATTATCAGGTAAAGGCAGAACTTACCGCTACGGCTCGTGTCGGATTTCAGCGGTATACATTTCCCGAGTCGGAGAATGCCCATATTTTGTTTAATATAGGTAATCGTCAGGGAGAAAGTGGAGCAGTGCGTGATGCGTATATCAAACAGATAGATGAAAATACAATTGAAGGTTACGTGATTACGGAACCGGAATACGTGAAGAAATATCAGGCAGGCGCTTCCGTTGCCATGTATTTTTATGCTAAATTGGATCGTGCGCCGGAATCTGTCGAGGTATTCTATCAGGATAGTGCTTTAACGGCTCGTAACGAAATAAAAGGGCCCGGGGCTATCATGTGTCTGAATTATAAAACAAAGAAAGATGAAGTAGTCAATGTAAAAATAGGTCTGTCGTATACTTCCATCGAAAATGCCAAAGTGAATTTGGAATCAGAAGCGAAAGACCTTACTTTTGATGAGGCTATGAAAGCGACCACAGATAAATGGAATGAGTCTTTGAGCCGCATATTGGTTTCCGGTGGTACGGAAGATAGCAAAATCAAATTTTACACTGGGTTGTATCATGCATTATTAGGTAGAGGACTCGCGAGTGATGTGAACGGGGCTTATCCTAAAAATGACGGTACTATCGGTCAGATACCTTTAAATAAAGATGGCAAACCGGAACATAATCATTATAATACGGATGCGGTTTGGGGAGCTTACTGGAATCTTACTTCTCTTTGGGCATTGGCATATCCGGAATATTATAATGACTTTGTAAACAGTCAGTTGCTGGTGTATAAAGATGCTGGTTGGCTGGGTGATGGTATTGCAACCAGTAAGTATGTTTCCGGGGTAGGAACCAACATGGTGAGTATCACTCTGGCAGGTGCTTATAACAGTGGAATTCGCAATTTTGATGTGGAAACAGCTTATCAGGCAGCATTGAAGAATGAACTGGGTTGGGAAGGACGTATTGAAGGTGCGGGCAAAATGGACGTAAAACAGTTTGTTGAAAAAGGTTATGTACCTTATGAGAATAGTGTTCATTTCGGCACACATCCGGAAGGTTCCAGTTTCTCCGTATCTCACACATTGGAATATAGTTTTAGTGCTTATGCGGTGGCTCAATGGGCAAAAGCCTTGGGACGTACGGAGGATTATAAACGCTTAATGGAACTTTCTGCCGGTTGGGAGAAGTTATTCGATGATTCGTTGAAGATGATTCGTCCGAGAGTGCCTAGTGGTGAGTTCATTGATAACTTTAATCCATTGGAATCATGGAGAGGATTTCAGGAAGGAAATGCGATGCAATATACTTTCTTTGTTCCACAAAATCCGGCTCGTTTGATTGAAAAGGTTGGAAAGGATGAATTTAACAACCGGTTGGATTCTATCTTTACGGAAGCTCGTAAGTCGATCTTTGGCGGTGGAAAGGTTGTAAATGCCTTCTCGGGTTTACAGAGCCCTTATAATCATGGAAATCAGCCTAGTCTTCATATTTCCTGGTTATTCAATTTCTCCGGTAAACCTTACCTGACACAGAAATGGACGCGCTTGATTTGTGATGAGTTTTATGGAACAAACGGAGAGCATGGTTATGGCTACGGTCAGGATGAAGATCAGGGACAATTGGGAGCTTGGTATGTGATGGCGGCAATGGGATTGTTTGATGTACAGGGCGGTTCTTGTGAACGACCGACTTTCCAGATTGGCAGTCCGTTGTTTGATAAGATTGAAATCAAACTTAGTCCGATGAATGCGACGGGAAAAACGTTTGTGATTGAAACGACTGGTAATACACCGGATGCCTATTATGTACAGTCTGCTACGTTGAACGGTAAACCGCTGGGACAATGTTGGATGTACCGGGATGAACTCTATAAAGGTGGAACATTGAAACTCACAATGGGTAATCAACCGAATGAAAAATGGGGAGTGGAAAATCCGCCTCATTGTTCTGAATAAACAGCTTATTTACCTCGGTGCCGATGTCGCTTGACAATGGCACCGGGGATTCTACATTTTATAATATAGTGAGTTAAACATGAAAACACAAAACTCTATTTATGCCGCCCTTCCCGTTCTTTTCGGGTTCTTTGTAATGGGCTTCTGTGATATAGTCGGCATTTCGTCCGATTATGTTCAACGTACTTTCAACTGGTCTCCTGTGATGACGGGATTTGTTCCTTCATTAGTATTTATCTGGTTCCTGTTTTTAGGTATTCCTATTGGAAATCAGATGAACAAATGGGGACGTAAAAATACAGTTCTTCTTAGTATGGGAATAACGGTAGTGGGTATGTTATTACCATTGATCGTTTATAATAGCGCGACTTGTATGATAGCTTATGCTCTCTTGGGAATTGGTAACGCTATTCTGCAAGTTTCACTGAATCCGTTGTTAAGTAATGTGGTAACCAGTCAACGTTTATTGACTAGTAGCTTGACGGCAGGGCAAGTAATCAAAGCTGTGTCTTCTCTTGTTGGACCGGAGATTGTATTGTTGGCTGTAGCTCACTTTGGAGACGACAAATGGTATTATTGCTTCCCGATATTAGGTTTTATTACATTATTATCCGCTGTTTGGCTGATGGCTACCCCTGTTAAGCGAGAAGATTCCAGTGCTGCAACCCAACAACTTTCTATCAGTGATACTTTTTCTTTGTTGAAGGATAAAACGATTCTGTTGTTATTTTTGGGTATCTTCTTTATTGTGGGGGTAGATGTTGCCACTAACTTTATCAGCTCTAAGCTGATGGCAGAACGTTTTGACTGGACGGCAGAACAAGTGAAGTTTGCTCCACAAGTTTATTTTTTAAGTCGTACGGTAGGTGCTTTATTGGGTGCTTTCTTGTTGGCCCGTATCGCTGAAATAAAATATTTTCGTGTGAATATTGTCGCCTGTATTTTCTCTTTGCTTATTCTGGCCTTTGTGAAAAACGATATGGTAAATCTGATTTGTATCGGTGCTGTCGGTTTCTTTGCGTCATCCGTATTTTCTATCATTTATTCGATGGCTTTGCAGGCAAGACCGGAAAAAGCAAATCAAATTTCAGGGTTGATGATTACTGCTGTTGCCGGTGGCGGAGTAGTTACTCCAGTTATTGGGTTTGCGATTGGAACAGTAGGTGTTATCGGAGGCGTTTTTGTCACTTTAGCTTGTGTGTTTTATTTGACTTATTGTGCTTTTGGAGTGAAAACAGCCAAAGCATAGTATTATTGCGGAGAAGATGCTATCTTCGCCCGAATCCTACTTAGCGATTGCGGAGTTATCCACAAGTAAGACGCTATATGTTTTAAAGGTACATACTGCAATAATTCCGGAGTCTCTTTGATAAGGTTGAGATAGCGTTCTTTAGCCCGTGGGCTTCCCGAGCTGATAAGCCAGTTCTCCTGTTGAAGAAACTGGTGATCCATGAGGCGGAGCCCCAAATTAGCGAGTCCGATGGATGAGGCGAATAGCTGATTCAGAGCTGTTCGGGAAATACAATAGGCCACACTGTCACACATGACCTCAATATTTATTAATGAGTAGGCATTATCTACATAGCCCCAGACGGAGAAAGCAGCTTCTCCGTCTGAAGCAAACCAGATGGTAGTATCCACTCCGTCTTTATGATAATAGGCTCGCCATATTCCTGTCTTGATAAAATAAAGATTACAGTTCTTTGTTCCCTCGCGTACTATTAAATCTCTCTTTTTGAAATGTACCTCTTCCATACAGTTCAGTAGAGACTGTACATCGGTTTCTGATACCTTGTATCTATCGCAAAGTTTTTCAATGAATGTTCTCATATTGCAAAGATACTTATCGTCGGCAGACAATGAAACGATCTTTCAAATAAATTCCGAAAATATAGAAAGTGGTTAATAACTCTGCCAATGGTACGGCTAGCCAGATACCCGGTATACCCAATACCGGAGGGAGCGCAAAGAATCCGATCAACATAAACACTACTCCCCGGAGAAGAGTGATAATTGTTGCCCGCTGACCTCTTTCGACACTCTGATAATAACCAATGCCAATCATGTTGACGGCAAAGAAAATGAATCCTACTCCGAAATAAGGAAGCCCGTTTACTGCTATATCGAATGCAGCGTAGCTGCGGTCAATGAATAACGAAACGATGTCTTGGCAGCATAGTACGGTAAGAATGAAAAAGCTAATACCGCAGATTAAAGCGGTCCGAATGGCGAGATGCAGTGTCTTTCGTACACGCTCGGGTTGTCCGGCTCCGAAGTTATAGCTGATAATCGGCTGTGCGGATTGTGCAATGGCATTATAGACCATGAAGATGATAGGGAAGAAGTAACAGGCAATACTAAATGCTGCCACTCCGTCTTCACCGAGATGGCGGATGAAAACGTAGTTCCCCAGAAACATCATACAGGCAATGGAGGCTTCACTGATAAAAGCAGAACTTCCCAGTTTAATCATATAACCGATGTTGCGAAGAGTCAGTAACAGACTTTTGATACTTAACTTTATCCGGCATAGATGGAGGGTACGAGAGAAATGGAGGAGGTAAATCAGTGTCATCAACCCTCCCACAACAGTCCCCAGACTGGTGGCAAAAGCTGCTCCCATTATTCCCCAACCAAATTCGAAGATGAATATATAATCCAGTATGATATTGAGTATGGCTGCAACCGCATTACACATCATGGCATAGGTGGGTGAACCGTCCAGACGGATGCAGAACATACCTATATTTAAGACTTCGTAGAATACGAGAAAAGGAATGTACCATGCCATATATTCTACAGCTAACGGCAACAATCGGTCCGAACTACCTAATAATCTGGCTAATGGCTCTATAAAATAAAGGCACAGAGCAGACAGGATAAGTATGAGCAATGCAGAAAAAGCAATTGCTTGAGTGATATTAATACTTGCTACTTTGCGTTTTCCCTGAGATAAATGAATGGAAGCCACCACCGAAGCTCCCACTCCGAACATCAGTCCGATACCCGCTGCGATCATAAAAAGCGGTGCAGTGATATTTACTGCCGCCAGTGCGTCACTGCCAATTCCTTTTCCTACAAATATCCCGTCCGTAATAACGAACAGTGCCGAGAATACCATCCCAAGTACCGTAGGAATTAGTAACTTACGGAACAACGTGGAGATGTTCATGCTGCCGAAATCAATACTATCTTTCATAACTTTCTACCTTTGTCGTTGAAAATGGCAACAAAGGTAGGGTTATGAGAGGAGATAAAAATTACCATTTGGTAATTTTTATCTCTATATTTAATAGGGAAAAGAATCTCTTATGTATATTCTATCAATTATTTGATCATGTTGAAATCCTTTATTCCAAAAACTTCAGTGGATATTTCACCCAACCAACCGCTTTTACTATTAACACCCACTTGTACTTTGATAAAATCAACGTACTTCAGGTTTGCATCCTTACCGTCGAAAGTTACAGCATGGGATATCTTGAAATGATTGTCAGACGGTCCGGCATTATAGTTGTCATCATCTGTCAGACGATCAATGGCGCTGAAATTATCAGCATATCCCCATTCATAACTATCATTTACCCAATAAGTACCATTACCGGATTGATCGTAATTACGCTCTTTCAGGCGAGTACCTCGCAAAGTATATTGTTTTTCCTTTACCCAGGCGGGATAATAATAATCTTGCCGGTGAAAAGCACCCAGATAATCAATAGACCCACTTTGACCATGATTGTCTGTCCATGGGGTGGGAAGCTGAATACCAGTTGGTTTATGATAGGTGACGGCATAGTCCTGCCAGGTTTCGGCTTTCCCATATTCGGATCCGCGCAATTCATACCAAGTGTCATTAGGTAACCCATCACCATTTTCGTCCTGCATTACCCATACAATTCCCGGTTCTGACGAACCATCAAAAGCGTTTCCTGTAATAGCAATGTTGTAATCTCCATCATTCACGATACTATGGTCGAATCCAACGATGATGTATCCACCGAATCCGCCTAGGGAAACATAAGCCGTCTGATTGATTCGTTCTTCTGCATAGGTGCAGGCTTCTGCCATAGTTGTTGTGGTATGATTCTCATTGATGAATTGACCGGGAGCCGGTAAATATTCATATACTCTGTTCATTGACGCAGAACTTGTGGCGCTAATCTTCCGCTGGTATGTTCCTGCGGGAGGGCAAACATTGATTTTTAATGTTTGCGTAGCGAGTATATATGAGTTCCTCATTTCTACCTTTACTGTGTGTTCTCCCTGCTGCTCGGATGTAAACAGATAAGTATCATTTTCTCCGGATTGCACTTGTTCATTGTCCACAGTCCATGTATAGACTGCATCCAGTGCATTATTCACGTCAACCGGTTTGATACGGATAGTTCTGCCGGCTGACATGTTATATTCCGTTTGCAGGAATGTCCAGTTGAAATCTACTTGATCCGGTGAACAAACTTCTACTTTGAAAGTTACTTCGTCATCGCCATCTTCATTGTGAGTAGCAAAACGAACCTGATATTCGCCAAGCTCGATTGTGGGGAGAGTACAGGTTAATTCGTTCGAAATATCTTCACCGTTTATTTGCCAGGAGTAACTGGTTTCCAGAAAAGAATCTACTATAGGTGTAATGGTTAGTTCAGAGCCTTGAAGCACTTTGAAACCTTTGTCGGCATCCGCAATAGAGATAGTAGGTACATCAAGTTGAAAGACATCGATACGTATCTCCTTTTCTGTTGTCCCTCCGGCATTGGTGGCAGAAATCAGAATGAAATACCTGCCTGCTTCATCGGCTGAAAATGTCAGGGTGGAAGTGGTACAGATACTCTTTCCATCTATTGTCCAGTTAAAGGTCGTTTCCGAATCGGTATTTTCATAAATGGGAGCGATGGTTATCTCCCGACCAATTTTTGTTTTATAGATGGGGGATTCTTCTTTCAAGGTAATGACAGGAGCGGAAAGAAGAGGAGAGTCCTCCTCTTCTTTCACGCATGATATTAATGCTAACAGAACAAATAAAAAAAGTATAATATGTTTCATTAGAATCTCACTGCTACATCATCATAAGCAAAATAGGCAGGTTGGCTGAAACCATATCCGTTATCATTACTTCCAGTGACATTAAAGTCTATTTTGACCACTTTGCCTAATGCGGATAAATCCCATTTTGTCCATTCAAGTATATTACCCTCGGCTCCAACCAAATAAAATTCCGGACGTGTAGCTACTTCTTTTCCATCTTCATCATAACCGATAGCAACCAGTTTCACCCAATCATCTTTGCCTGCGGGTGCGGTCAAACCGTTACCGTTGGCCACACAGTTGGCTAGGTAGGTCGTCATAGTCACATACATGTGGTCAACTACACGAGCAACTCCGTCTCCAAAGTAAATATAGGGTAATGGACCGTTGGCATATCCGGAATTGTCTGCATAGCCGTAATGTACGCAGAAGTTTTTGGAACCATTATGTCCTCCAAAACCAGTTTTTGCATCCTGATAATAAACGGCTAGTTGGTGCTGGAAGTCTCCATGAGTAAGATCCATATCCAGATAATTGGAAATTGCGTGTCCGCCACCCCAGTATTGGTAATCACCCCATCCGTTAGGAAGTTCGGAAGCAAGAAAAGTGTTGTTTGCATCACTCCAGTTATAGAGTTGGTTATTCTTAGGATAAAGTAGTGGGCCACCATATTGTTGGCTGTCAATTAATGATGACCAGTTTCTTTCTCCTACCATGTTAGCATCACCTTTATAATCAACATCCTCGAATGTCAAGAAGTGTGCTTCACGCACTGCTCTTAATTGCATTTTTATTACTTTACCGAAAGCTTTGGACGGAGTGACAAGTATTTTAAGTTCACCATCTTTGACATCATCACCTGAAACTGCCGGAGCTGTGATTCTTAAGTCTTTATCATTAAGAACCGCTGTCCATCCTTGCGGAATAGCAATTAATGTTGCGTCGTCTATATTGGCAGTTGTAAGAAGATACGTCCTTGTTTCATTAGACGAGAACAAGGTATAATCCCTATTGGCAATGTCAAATGTATATGTTTCCCCTTTGGGCAATGTGAACGACGTTCCATCTGCAAGAGTAACTAGTACATGATTGTCATTAACTGTAACAGATTTGAAGAAAGAGTCTCCGTCTTGTCCTTCCGCTTTCACAGGTTTTCCGTCTGTTCCGTTAATGCGTTTGGCTCCTTCGCCTGTATCAACGGTCCAGTATCCGTCACTGTCAACTCCCATAACTGGAGTTGTACCCGTCACTTTTAACTTGTTAGTTGCATCCGGCAGCCATTCTGTAGTACCGTTGGTAGTAATGGTCCAGTAATATATTCCGTCTTTGTCAGCTTTCACTCCAATCACAGGAGCATCTGTACCATTCTTTCCATTTTTGATAGATACGGTGCTTCCATCACTGAAAGTTAATGTGTAGCCATCAGATGTCTGTTCCGTGTTGGTGATTACTTTCCCTTGATTTAATGCGTCTACCAAACTCTGTAAAGTTGTAATTTCAGAGTTCATTTTCTTGACTGTTGTTTCTAGTGTTTCTACTCGTCCGTCGAGATCATTGACTTTATCCCAGAGATCATCGTCATTGTAGCAACTGCATACTGTAACGACAGTGAGCAGTAAAAATAGAATTTTCTTCATTGCTTTTGTTTTTAATTATTAATAGAATTGTGAATTATTGAATCTCTTTTAGTTTCTTATCTGTAAAGGCAATATGTGCCGGAATGTCCCCCGTGATGACTGACCATTTCTTTTTTCCATCCCGGGAGAAACAGTATAATGTGCCGGGAGTCACATAGTCTTTGGCATCGGTGACGAAGAATTCACCTGTTTCCGGATTGATTGCTATTCCATAAGGTATCTTGATAGATTTTTCCGTACCATCTGTAATAAAATTGCGGGTATCAGTTTTCTTTGTTTTTGTATTATAGATGGCGTAAGAGACTGTCCAACTGTTGGTGTAATAACTCCATTCTGTACTGTATACATACAGTGAATCTCTGCAAATGGCCATTTCTGTATTGGGAAGAAGCGGTAGTTCTTCGATTACTTTATCGGTATTGGAATCTATTACAAATGTTTCGGAGTAAGTGTCATAATAATCTCCCCGGGATGAGACATAAATATTTCCGTATTGGTCTAATTCCATTCTATGCAAATTGATTCCCACATCAATGGTTTTGATAACTTTGAATGTGTTCAAGTCGATGACGGATACCGTACGGTCATAATTAGGTACGCGATACCCGCCGGAGTTGGCTACATAGAGTTTGTTGCCCACAATCACCATTTCTTCCGGCTGGTAGCCGACCACACAGGTGTCCTTGACAGTCAGTGTGGTAGTGTCAACACGTGCTACATACCCCAGTCTGGCGTTGGGATCTATTTTGACAGGGCCTGCATACGAACTGACGTATGCATATTTATCTTTAAAGACGATATAACGGCAATTAGGTATGGAAATTTGCGTGATGTGTTTTGCTGTTTCTACATTCATCACTTCTACGAAATGAGAACAGTTGATGATGGCATATAACTTATTTCCATAGATTTGGATATCATTTCCCACATCCCCCAATTCTTGTACGACTCCCGGGTTCCGTTCCGCATAGATATTCTTATGATAGATACCGGTTTCGTAATCAAAGTAATCAAGGGTAGCCTTGTTGCTTCCCATATTTCCTTCATTGAGTAGAAAGAAACCTTTGACAGAGGTGCCGCTTACTCCGGGAGTAACTTGGTTGGGAGTTGACGGAATAATGCGTTCATCTTCGCGACAAGAAGTCGACAGAAGAACAAAACAGATAATGATGGATAGAACAGATATTCTCATAACATGACGTTTAATTTGATTTTAAAACTTGTACCGGGCATAGGATAGCATTGCACTACTTCATATTGCTGATTGAAGATATTATTAATTTCTGTCGTTACACGTATTCCCGTTTTCCCCCATTGAAAAGTTTTGGATAGGGAAAAATCATGGGTATACCAAGGCTGTGCGTAGTTCTCCGGGATATTGGCGACTGCTTCATAACGTTCACCTGTATAAATGAAACTATAGTTGCAAGACCATGTTTGATAACTTCCATTGAGGATGATGGAACCTCCATGCCAAGGTATATAAGGAATCTGGCCTCCATACCATTCACTGGTAGGATCGGTAAAATCCTGTGCCTTTTGATAGGTGTAATTGAATAGAGTGCTAAGTTCCACCTTTCCGAAACCCCATTCTCCTCGTATGGCTGCGTCTAATCCCCGAATTTCCACATGTCCGAGATTTATCATAGTCCAACGGAACTGGTTGGAGGTAGGCATGGCAATGATTTTATCATCTACTTCATTATAGTAACCATCTATTTGTAAGTCCAGGCTTTTCAGCCAATGGTTATTCCAGGTGTGAGAGAAAGTGATACCCACATCGTATTGGGTGGTATATTCTGGTTTTAAGTCCTTATTGCCTATAAAAGTATAATACAAATCATTGAGAGTCGGCATGCGAAAGACTTTCTTATAAAAGGCCCGTACATTCAGAGGGAGCTTGGTCAATGGTTGCCAGGTGGCTATGACAGACGGAGTGTATTTGTTTTTGGTGCCTGCATTGGCTCCTTTGGTACGTGTATTGTCGTCGACATGAGTATATAACAGGCTCGCCTGCAACATGAGGCGGTTGAAGTCAAAGGACGTGGCGGCAGAAGTCAGGATTGTATTACGGGTTGGATAGACAAAATCTATGAGATCGGCCCGTAATGTATTCCATTGAAAATCGTTGGATAATGACATACTCCACCAGGGATAGATGGTGAATAAATGGGCGGCCGAAGCATAGATTTCTTGCTGTCGGTAGTGATTGTCTACATACATGGTGGTGACATCCAGTCTGGGATCGGATAAATAGTGGAGATAGTCATAAGCATATTTTCCGTTGGCTAGCAGACTGTACCAAGGCTTAAAATAGTTTTGAAAAGAGCCTTGCACAAACAGATTGGTATCCCACTGCCGGTCCTGATGGCGAAATTTACCCGGTTCTTCTCTTACCGCAGCTCCGGGGTATCCCCGTTCCGAATTGTATAGGTATGCTTTGGCTTTCCATTCTCCTTTGGGGATTTTTCCGAAGAATGCATTCTCCAAACGTAACATTCTTACGTCTCCATTTTGACGGACAGCTGTTGTGTCGTAACCATCTTTCTTGGCGTATGTGAATTTATATCGTCCTGATGTATACATATACTCCGTACTGATGGAACTGCTTATTCGTTCGTTGAAACGATGTTCCCAAAGTAGTGACGGATTGATGGTAGAGAATGAACCGCCTTTCACCCCGATGTTCAGATTGTTTTTCTTTTCCCCTTTGAATAGGGGTTTTCGTGTCTGCATATATATGGCACTTGCGGAACTATAATCTTTGGCAGGTTGGAAGATGGCACTTTTTTGACCATTATATAGTGAAATGACTTCCATATTATCTAATGAAAAACGGCCTAGATCGACAACTCCATTTTGCGCATTTCCTAATTCAATACCATCATAAAATACTCCGACATGATGACTGCCCATACTTCGTATATTGACGGTTTTTAGTCCTCCAATACCTCCGTAATCTTTTATCTGTACTCCGGAAAAGTAGCGCAAAGCATCGGCAACGGAGTAAACATTGAGCTTCTCAAGTTCTTTGCCGGACAGAATCTGTACAGGAGACATCTTTTTTTGCATCCGATTACTGTAGATAGTAACTTCTTTGAGTTTGAGAAGTGTATCAGACAGAGAAGTCTGATGCCGAACCTTGGATTGGGAAATGGCCGGTAATGTGGTAAATAAAGATAGAATCAAACATAATATCCACCGTAAATGGATACAATGCTTATTGTATGAATGGACTTGAATAGAAAGCATGTCTTTTATTTTATAGGTATAAAAAATCCGTTTGTTCAGATCTGAATTCAATCTACACAAACGGACATATAGCTATTATACCAAATAAAAGATAATTGCTTATTTTCTATTTGACTACTACCCGAAATCCCGCAGGTGTAAATCAGAGCATCAAGGCAGGTCTTCTGACTCATCCCATTTTGCAACGCCTTCCCAGATAAACTATCCAGTGACTTTCGTGTTGCAATTTTGCTCTCTGATTACAAGGAGCGGAGATTTACAGCAGCAGGTTCTGTTGCCGGTTTACACGGCATTCCCTTTTAATTCCTTAACAACGCAAAAGTTGTTCAAGGAAACCTTAACGGCACAAAGTTAGAAAGTTTTTATTAATTAGTTTGTTTTATTCTAAAAAAATATCCCATTGACCAATAACAAATATTCCGGCATCTGATCCTATTCTCTCCATTTGTTAGTAATCAATTGGATGGAAAAGGATATATTAATATGTTATCCCAACGACAGAATCAATATTTGTGCCGTCAATACTCGCAGAAACATGGTGAGCGGATAGACCGTAGCGTAACCAACGGCAGGCGCATCACAGGAGGTCAGGTCATTGGAGTAAGCCAGTGCCGGTGGATTGGTGGTAGAACCAGCCAGAACCCCGATAAGCGTGAAATAATTCAGCTTGCAATAATACCGTCCTACTAATCCTGTAATTAGAAGTGGCAGGATGGTTATGATTACTCCGTAGCCTACCCATATATATCCTCCGCCATGAATGACTGTGTCTACAAAGCCTTCGCCTGCTCCTAAACCTACGCAAGCGAGGAAGATGGAAATACCGATTTCACGAAGCATCAGGTTGGCACTCATGGTGGTATAAGTAATCAGCTTGTATTTCGGACCGAAACGGCTAATCAGGATAGAAACGATGAGCGGACCGCCTGCCAATCCTAGTTTCACAGGTTGCGGGATTCCGGGAAATGCGAAAGGAAGACTTCCCAGAATACATCCTAAAGCGATACCTATAAAGATAGGAATCAGGTTCGGATGATTTAAGCGTTTCATGGAGTTGCCAAGTACTTTCTCTGCATGGGTAACAGCCAGTTCGGAACCTACAATGGTGACACGGTCTCCCATTTGTAACTGTAATTGTGGAGAGGCTACCAAGTCTACTCCCGAACGATTGACGCGGGTGATGTTTGCTCCGAAGTTATTTCTGATTTTGAGTTGTGAAAGCGTTTTCCCGTTCAATTCCGGTTTAGTAATCAGGATACGGCGTGAAATGAGCTCTTTGTTCAGCTGTTCCCATTCCATTTTGATTTCCTTTCCGAAGAATACAGTAATTGCTTCCACGTCAATCGGGGTAGAGATCACTAATATGATATCCCCTACATGTAGAATTGTTTCGGAATTGACCAATTCGGTTTCTCCACCCTCGCGGTGTTTGATGCGGGAAATGACAAACTTACGGTTCAGTAACGGGCGGAGTTCTTTAATCCTGATGCCGTCTACCGATTCGTTTCTCACTTCAATGGAGATAGGACGTACGGTAAGTTCCTGGAGATGTCCCAGACCGACTTCCGCTTCTTTTTCTTCTTGAGCAGTATTGATGCGAAGGAGATATTTCAAAGCAAGCAGTGAAAGGATGATACCTACTACACCCAGCGGATAACTGACAGCATATCCTAAAGCAATTTCGGGAGCATCTATACCATTCAAATCACTATTGGCCTGTTGTGCGGCTCCCAGCCCCGGAGTATTGGTGACGGCTCCCGACAGAATACCTACCATTGTGGTAATCGGAGTTCCGGTGGTGAAGTGCAGGATAACAGTAATGGTTACTCCTAATACTACTACCAGCATGGCCAGCATATTCAGGGTAAAGCCACCCTTTTTGAATGCTGAAAAAAAGCCGGGTCCTACCTGCAAACCAATTGAGTAAACAAACAGAATCAATCCGAATTCTTTTAGAAAGTGGAGCAGGTGTTCGTCCAGATTCATGTTGAAATGACCGAATACGATTCCGACAAAGAGTATCCAGGTAACTCCCAGAGATACTCCCCGCACTTTGATTTTTGCAAGGATGATTCCAAACGCTATGGTTAGTGACAGAATCAGTACGGAGTGTGCCACTCCGCCGCCCCAAAGATTGGGGTAACCTTCAAATAAATTTCTTAGAACTTCCATTGTGATTATTATATGATGATATTTAGTTTAGCTAAAAGTACCCCCGGAGAAATCACTTCTGCGGGGATACGCACACATTGAGCATGACGGTCTAATGCCGTCCTTTTGATATTTTAGCTAGAGAGAATTTATCCTCCTTCAATCATTTCCGATGTCATGACTACTCGATTATTTTTTTTACAGTCTGCCATTTTCCTATCCCACGAGTAAAAACAGCTATAAAGGTATGAATGGCAGGTCTTCTGACTGACTCCCTTCCTGATTCCTTCCCGACCTTGACTATCTATACCCGGTCAGTGGTAAAAGTAAATATCAAGAAGTTGAATAGAGTTTCACAGCAGCGGGACTGTCCGGGATTTACACCCGATTCCCTTTTAATTCAGATAGTTGATATGGCTATCTGAAACCAATTCGGGGGCAAAGATAGCGAATTTATATAGAACCCAAATGAATGCTACCTATTTATTTTATACACAGTCTGATTCTTGTCGGATATCTGTTTGTTTATTTGATGCGTACTCTCATCTCCTGCACATCAAACGTGACGGATTCATTTCGGAAAAGTCTTTCTATATGTCCGCTGGCCACCATTTCCGGAGTAGGCAGCGTGTACATCTGCGGATTATCTATGAGCATGATGGAGTCGCAAAGCGATAAGGCGATGTCGAGGTCATGAGTGGAGAATAAGACACATTTTTTTTCTTCCTGTGCCAATTTCTTTAAAAGCAAACAGAGCTCGTAGCGGTTGGGTAAGTCCAGGAAGGCGGTCGGCTCATCAAGCAGGATGACAGGAGTATCCTGTGCAAGGGCACGGGCAATCATGATTCGCTGACATTCGCCATCGGACATTTTATCCATTGTCTTTTCTGCATAACCGGACATACCGACTAGTTGCATAGCGTCGTCCACCCGCTTTTGGTCTTCCGGTTGCAGTTGGCCGATCCAGTTGGTATAGGGAGCACGCCCTAAGGCTACTACATCTTTACAGCGGAGATTAGCGATGCGTACTTTATCGGTGGTGACAAAGCTGATATTCCGGGCTAATTTTTCCGGTTTCAATGAAGCTATGTTTTTTCCTTGCAGAGTAATTTCTCCTGATTGAGGCTTTTCCAGTCCCATCATGGCACGGAGCAGGGTACTCTTTCCCGTTCCGTTACGTCCTAACAGGGCAACGAGTTGTCCGCCTGTGATTCGGGCATTTACCGTTTCCAACAGCGTGCGCTGTCCATATCCTAATGTCAGTTCTTTAAGCTCTATCATTTGAATCTACGCAAGTTTTTAGCAATTACCCATAAAATAACCGGAACACCTAGCAAGGCGGTGATGCAGTTAACCGGAAGCAGAAACTTCTTGGCGATGATGTCGCAGAGAAGCATGCTGATAAGCCCTGTCAGCATGGTGCCGGGGACCAGTATCCGGTGGTCGGCGTTGTTGAACAGCAGTCGTGTGACGTGCGGTACTGCCAGGCCGATAAATCCTACCGGACCACAGAAAGCGGTGACCGTTCCTGTCAGCAGTGCGGTAGAAACGAAGATGAACGTGCGTGAACGTTTAATGTTCATTCCCATCGTTCGTGCATAATTTTCACCGAGCAGTAGCAGGTTCAGCGATTTGATACAGGCTACGGAAATCAGTAAGCCGATACATAGCATTGGTATCATGATTCCCAATTGGGTGACTGTGATATGGCTAAGAGATCCCATTGACCAGAGTGTGAACATTTTCAGTTGTTCGGCCGAACTTAGGTATTGGAGTATCTGAATGATAGCACCTGCTACGTAGCCTATCATAACTCCCATGATCAATACACCGAGAATGTTTTTTACTTTCCGGCTGATAATGGCTACTCCCAATAAGATTACGGCAGTTCCTATCCAGCCCGAACCTACGATACCCAGCGACTGAAGAATTGGAAACTCCGCCCATCCAAGTAATGGAGCACCTAGTATGAACAGAGCTACGCCCAGTCCTGCACCGGAACTTACTCCCAGCAGGTAAGGATCTGCCAACGGATTCTGGAATACTGTTTGCATCTGTAAACCGCTAACGGAGAGTGCTATTCCTATCAAAGCCGCTACCACTACCCGTATGAAACGGATAGAAAGGAGAATATTCCGTGTCATTTCGTCACATTCGCCTCCGGTGAGTACAGCCCATACCTTGGTGATAGGAATATATGTATCTCCCGTTGCCATGTCTATCAGTAATAACAGTATGGCAACTATACCCAGTGTAATGAATAAAAAGGGAGTACGTTTATCAGGCTGTTTCATTCCAGGTGTCTGTAATAGTAAAGTGAATCGGATACGAGTTCGGGGTGAAAGATATGAATCAGGTCACGCAATACGACGTCGGGACGTACTACTGCAGATTCCCAGTAGTCATTACCTCCTGTCGGTGTTGTTCGTAAATTGTTGTTGTAAACAGTTTTTTCGCGTACAGCTTTGGCGTCTACAAATTTAGGATTGACCGTCTTTAGTTCATCCAACGTAGAAGCCATGCCTACATTAATCCAGTAGTCGGCCTTTTGTATCAGTTTGTAAGCCGTTTCCAGTCCGATGGGAGTGGAACTGTTAGAATTGTTTTCTTTGTAGATGTAATCCGCACCCGCATCAGTTACCAATTGTGCCATGTAACTTTGTGTGGAAGGCATCACCCAACTGTCGTTCCACGGGGTATTGAGCATAACGGTAGGACGTTGCTCTACCGATTCGGTGAGCGCTTTCAAAACTTGATAACGTTTAGGGATTTCACGGAATATCTCGATGCCTTTTTTCCTGCTGTCTGTTAATTCGGAAAGAGCTACCAGCCATTCGGCTTTACCAAGCGGTGATTCCTCCAAATATTCTCCTACATACATATAAGGTATAAACAGTTCTTTCAGTTTGTCTGTTACGGCAGTTTGCGCATCTCCGATACCGTATAACAGGACAACATCCGGTTTCAGTCCCAATAATAACTCATAATTCATTTCGGGTCCCATATCCTTAATAGAATCTTTGTGTGCAAGGATATATGGATTGGATACATAGTCGATGCCCGATACTCCGATAATTCTGTCCACTTGTCCTAATGCGTCGAACATGGCGATGTAGGAAGAAGCCATACATACGATGCGTTTGGCTCCGGCAGGAATCGTAGGACCGGTAAATCCGGCAGGCGCTTGTTCACCGTTGCGGGAAATGAAATAAGACATTTTCACGTCTTTGGCTCCCTGCCATGGATTGGAAACCTGAATAAGTGTGCTGGCGGTATTGTCCGCACCCATAATCTTGAATCCGGTAGCATATTCAGGTGTATAGACATCCTGTTTGAAAGCCTCGAGAGAAGTCTTCTTGTTGGATATACAACTAGCCAGGAAGAGAAGACATAGCCATGTGAGGATTGAAATAGGAGATTTCATCTTTATTCGTGTATCTTTTAAATGAATAAATAATTTTCGGTGTCTGAAGATTGACATTGTGGGGCAAAGATAAGTATCTTTGGAGATATTCTTTCTTTTTTTATTGCATTTTCTCCGAAATCATTCCTATTTATGTATCTTTGCAAGGTGAATTTTGGTGTCACTTTTCCGATGCTACGGAAAGAGTGGTGAAAAGGGAATCAGGTGAAAATCCTGAACAGACCCGCTGCTGTAAGCTCCGCTGAAGTTTTCCTGCAATACTCAAATCCACTGTCTCGATCATGAAGAGGCGGGAAGGGCGTCAGGAAAATGGAGTAAGTCAGAAGACCTGCCAGAATGAAGTTTTCGATACTTTCCGGGAGTAAGGTTCGAAAAATACTTGAATAATCTGAAGATTAATCTTATAGATAAAATATGAGCAGATATAATAGTATGCGGCTGAAAGGAAAATGCTGGCCGGTTGTTTGCCTTTTGTTATTTCTCGTTTCTTGTGGACAGAAAAGTAAAAACAATACGCAGGCAGTCGGAGTGGCGGTTAGCACCTCTGATTCCTCCCGGATCATTCTTCCGGAATATGCTGAAGGTTTCGAAGTGCAATATGTAGAGGGAGGGTGTCTGGTGACCATTCAGGACCCGCAGAAAGAAAAGGGTAAAGGGGAAATTTATCAGTATGCGTTTGTCAGGGATAAGGAAGCCTTTGCGAAAAATAAAGTATCCACTGATTATGTAGTGCAGTCCGTTCCGATTAAGAATATCATTTGTATGACTTCGTTGCAACTATCCAATTTTATAAAACTGGATGAGTTGGATCATGTGGTAGGTATCACAAGTACCCGCCATTTGTTTAATGAGGAAGTAAAACGCCGGTTGAAAGAGAAGAAAATTCGTAAGATAGGGATAGAGGGGAACTTTGATAATGAAGTCATTATCTCCATGAATCCCGATCTGATTCTGATTTCTCCTTTCAAACGGGGAGGATATGACGCATTGAAAGAGGTAGGTATTCCTTTGATTCCGCATTTGGGATATAAAGAGAATTCTCCCCTCGGGCAGGCAGAATGGATTAAGTTTATCGGTCTGCTGATTGGAGAAGAGGAGAAAGCAAATGTAATCTTTGATTCGATTAAGGCTGAATATAATACATTGAAGCAGCTGACGGCAAAGATTGAGAAAAAGCCGGTTGTTTTTAGTGGTGAGCTGCGTGGCGGCAACTGGTACGCCGTAGGAGGACGTAATTTCCTCGCACAACTTTTTCGGGATGCCGGTGCAGATTATTTCCTAAAAGATGATCCGAATACAGGTGGAGTGACTTTAGACTTTGAGACTGTTTACAGTCGCGCGGAAAGTGCTGATTATTGGCGGATATTGAACAGCCATAACGGCACGTTCACTTACGACGCCTTGAAAGCACAGGATTCCCGGTATGCTGATTTCCGGGCATTCAAAGATAAAGGAGTGATTTATTGTAATCTCAAGGAGAAACCTTATTATGAGAATGTTCCCACTCATCCGGAAGTGCTGCTGAAAGATTTGATTAAAGTATTTCATCCGGAACTGCTACCGGAGTATACTCCTGTTTTTTATGAGCTTTTAAAATGAGAAGGGTATGAAAACTCCTGTCTGGTTGTTGATGCTTCTGTTGGTTGGATTGATTTTTTTTCTTTTCTTCCTGAATCTCGTATTGGGTTCTGTATCTATACCGTTTCGTGCTGTATGGGATATTTGCCTGTGGGGAGATCATGAGAACCACATCTGGACGAATATTATCTGGAAATCGAGAATGCCCCAGGCAGTCACTGCGTTGGTTGCCGGAGCAGGGTTGTCCGTCAGCGGATTGCAGATGCAGACAGTTTTCAGAAACCCGTTGGCAGGGCCTTCAGTGTTAGGGATTAGTTCCGGAGCAAGTATGGGAGTGGCTTTTGTCGTTTTATTGTCAGGCAGTCTCGGGGGAGTGGCGTTGAGCAGTCTGGGGCTGATTGGTGAATTGGCGCTGACGGTTGCCGCTATTGCAGGAGCATTGTCTATCATGGCGCTTATTGCTTTCGCCTCACAGAAAGTAAAAGGAAACGTGACTCTGTTGATTATCGGTGTGATGATTGGTTATGTAGCCAATGCCGTGATTGGAGTATTGAAGTTTTTCAGCGTCGAAGAAGATATTCGCGCGTATGTCATTTGGGGATTAGGAAGCTTTTCCCGTATTTCCGGTGACCAGTTATTCCCATTCCTTTGTACAATGGCTGTACTTCTTCCACTCTCTTTTCTGTTGATTAAGACATTGAATCTGTTGTTGCTTGGAGACAGTTATGCGCGAAATCTGGGCTTGAATATCAAACGTGCCCGTTTGTTGGTAATCTCCTGTTCCGGAGCTTTGGTGGCGATTGTAACGGCTTATTGTGGCCCGATTGTTTTTCTGGGACTGGCTGTTCCGCATCTTTGCCGTGCTTTGTTCCGTACTTCCGACCATCGGATATTGATGCCTTCTTCTTTACTGGTAGGGGCGGCAATGGCGTTATTGTGTAATCTGATAGCCCGTATGCCGGGATTTGAAGGTGCTTTGCCGGTCAACTCCGTCACAGCTTTGGTCGGTGCACCGGTGGTAGTGTCGGTGTTGTTCCGTAAGCGTAAGGGAGAGGTAAATGAATGATAATCAGAACAGGGAGAAACTTAACATGCAAGAGCAAGAAACCATAACTATCAGGAACCTGGCCACAGGCTATAAAGGAAAGCATAAAACGCATATCGTAGCCCGTGATATAAATGCCAGTATTTATGCTGGCGAACTCACTTGTCTGCTTGGAGCCAATGGAGCGGGGAAGTCCACTTTGTTGCATACACTGTCCGGTTTCCTACCGAAATTGTCGGGAGAGATCCGGATCATGAATAAAGAGGTTGAGAAATATTCCGATGCGGATATGTCGAAAGTCATCAGTGTGGTGCTGACAGAAAAGTGCGACTTGCGTAATATGACGGTGGAAGAGATGGTAGCGTTAGGAAGAAGTCCTTATACTGGTTTTTGGGGAGTGTTGAAGAAAGGAGATAAAGAAATTGTTTCCCGTGCGATAGCCGGTGTAGGGATAGAGGTGCTAACCGGTCGGATGATGCATACGTTGAGTGACGGAGAAAAACAAAAGGTGATGATTGCCAAAGCGTTGGCGCAGGAAACACCTGTGATTTTTCTGGATGAACCGACTGCTTTCCTTGATTTTCCAAGTAAAGTGGAGATGATGCAACTGTTGCATCGGTTGTCCCGCGATACGGGGAAAACTATTTTCATGAGTACCCATGATTTGGAACTGGCTTTACAGATTGCCGATAAAGTCTGGATGATGGATAAAGAAAACGGTGTGACTATCGGAACTCCTGAAGACTTGTCACTGAATGGTACATTGAGTAACTTCTTTTCCCGTAAAGGAATCATGTTCGACCAAAATACGGGATTGTTTAAAATCAACAATGAATATTCTGTAAAGATGCATCTTGAAGGGCATGGTCAAAAATATGCGATGGTCAGGAAAGCTCTTTTGCGAAATGGAATTCTGGCAGGGCGTGAGATTGAATCTGATGTTTACATAGAAACAGGTAATCTTCAGACGGAAGGATTTTTGCTGCATTTGCCGGAGAATGAAGTTCGAAAAGCGGAAGACATTGAGGTATTGCTCAAGTTGGTGTCCGGTTATCTAGTGAATAGCAGATATAGTTGATTCAAAAAATCCTCAAAACTGTATGGAAATGAGCCGAAATATAATCTCTTAACACTCTACTACAGAATTAAAAAGTAAAAAATTGCTGTCACCTGTCACATGTTTGTATTTAAACATCTGACAGTGAATGAGTAGTGGTGTGACGGCAGCATGTGACAGCACAGTGACAGTACTTTTGCTGTCACCTCTTCTCCTTCTTTTAGAAGCAAGTTCCAAGCAAGTTTCCTTTGTTTGAAACTAAAGTTTCAACAAAGAGAAACTAGAGTTTCCAGCCTTGAAACTGATGGTTTCAAGCAATTGGAACTAGAGTTTCAAGCTTATGGAACTAAAGTTCCATCCCATGAAACCAATGGTTTGAAGGTATGAAACGAATGTTTTCCTATGACTAAAAAATATGAAGCTATACAGGTTGTGATTTTCAGGAAAGAGAAAAGGAAGAGAAGAAAGAATCGTGGGAGAACATGTGACAGCAAAAGTACTGTCACTGTGCTGTCACATGCTGCCGTCACACCACTACTCATTCATTGTCAGATGTTTAAATACAAACATGTGACAGGTGACAGCAAATTTTCACTTTTTAATTCTCTAGTAGATGCTCGCTGGGATTATATTTCAACTTATTTTTTATGACTTGACTTATTTCAAAACCGTATAGAAATAAACCTGTCAATAATAGATTTAGAATAGGGTAGAGTGAAATTGATATGAAATCTCCCCAGTCTCATTGATTAATAAAATGGCGAGCTCTCCTTTGGGAAAAAGTGGTGTACAGTGTATATGACATAGTTGTACCAACTTGTTGAACAAAATTTCTTTATCTTTCTTGTTTGGTATTCCCCATAGTTCGCGGGCAAGCGTCATTTGTTCGATCAATGCTAAAGTCTCATCTGAACAGCTGCACTGAATAGCTATTTCTTTTAAAAAGTCTTTGTTCATTATGACTTTCTTGCTGTGAGTATCCAAGTGTCCTTCTGCCAGTTTTACCGCTTTTCCTATCATAATCCCCATGCTTACCTTTTGAAAACCAGTCTCTGCTGCTATTTTTAATGTCTCTCCGATAAAGTTTCCGTAATGCACAAAAGCCTGTGGAGGGAGATTCGGATAGAGGCTCCGGACAAATTTCTCACTTTTGGCTCCGGAATTGATAACCAATCGTTCCGCATTAATTGCATAGGCCACTTCCACTTCCTTGCGTATGGCATCGACGAATGCTTCCGAAGAAAAAGGTTTCACAATACCCGAAGTTCCGATAATGGAGATCCCTCCAATAATTCCCAATTTCGGGTTGAATGTTTTCAGAGCCAGTGTTTCTCCTTCGGGAACGCTGATAGTTACGTCCAGCCCTCCTCCATAAAGCAAGGATAGTTCATTGACGATCATTTTCCGGGGAGTCGAATTAATGGCAGGTTCACCGACGGCTAATCCCAATCCGGGAAGTGTGACTTTTCCCACCCCTTTTCCTTGCAGGAAATGTATGCCGGGAGAATCGGAAAAAGATACAGTGGCTACAATCTGATGTCCGTGGGTAACGTCCGGGTCATCTCCGGCATCTTTGATGACACTGGCAGTGGCGGTATTCTCATCCGTTTTTTCTACCTTATATATAGGTAGGACGACCCTTTCTCCATCCGGTAATGTCACTTCCGTTTTTTCTTCAAAACATTCTTCTGTCAATGCAAGTAAAGCGGCTTTGGCTGCGGCTGTTGCGCAGGTTCCGGTAGTGAATCCACTTCTTAGGGCATAAAATCCCGGTACATTTAGTTCAACAGCCCGTCTCAATCCGTATTTCCCATTTACTGTAATAAAACCCTCGGGCAGGGGAGGACGGCGGACCACATAAATTTTGATTCCGTTTTTCAGAGCAGCTTCTATTTTTTCGATGAAGCCTCCCGAACTGCCGCTTTCTTTTGTGATAATCGCTTGCGGGGAAAGTTGCTTAAAAAGGAGTGATTCATCTTCTTCGGGTTGATAGAAAATCAGTTTTTCTTTGGGGAATCCTGCCTTTATGGCAATATCTACGGATTCCGACCGTTCCAGAACCCGAAAGATACAGTCATGCTCTTTCCAGAAACCTTGTAGCTTGGTAATAGTTTGAGTGCCGGTAAGAGCCAGTAGTTTCTCTATACCGTCCTGTTTCATACGGGCGACGGCATCTTCGAAGTCATCACACCAAATGATTTCCTCCGATAATTCCGGATAGATACGTTCCAGACGTACTACCTTGATCGTTAATTCTTTTGCCGCGAGGAAGATATTCAGGTGGAGTTGTTGCGCAAATGGATGGGCGGCATCTATTATTAATCGGATGTCGTGTTCACGGCAGAAAGAAATGATTTTTTCTGAATCCATGTTGCCGGTCAGTCGCGTCATATTTCTGCACGTGACTTCCTGAAGGGTGCCACGTGTGGAATAATAAAAGGGTTGTCCTGCTTCATCGAGGGTTTCAGCGGCAGTGCGTCCCTCCGTCGTTCCTCCGAAAATCAGTATCATGGGCGGAAAAGATGTTTGAATTCATCAGCATATAGTCTGGATAATCCCTCCCGGTGGTCGATGGCATTACCGACTACAAGCAGGGTAGTAAGAGTCAGATGGTTGTCACGGACAATTTGAGCAAGATCTTTCAGCTTGCCGCGATATATCTTTTCTTCTTTCCAAGTGAGTTTGTAGCAGGCAGCTACGGGCGTTTCGGGAGAGTAGGCTTGCAAGAGTTCTTCCTGTACCTGCTCCACAATAGCAGCACTTAGATAGATGCACATCGTGCTTTGCGAGCGCGCCAGCAAATGAAGTTTTTCTTTCTCGGGCATCGGTGTCCGACCCTCTCCACGTGTGAGGATAATGCTTTGCACTTCTTCAGGAATGGTGAACTGTGATTTGAGGGCGGCTGCTGCGGCCTGAAAAGAAGAAATGCCGGGAGTGATGTGATACCTCATTCCGTATTGGTCGAAGAATGCCATCTGTTCGGCAATAGCTCCGTAAATACACGGGTCACCTGTGTGGAGACGTACCACAAACAATCCCTTGTCATAGAAAGACTTCATGAGGGTGAATTGTTCCTCCAATGTCATGTCTGCCGAACTTCTAACGGTAGCGCCCGGTTTGGCGTAATACGTCAGTTCGCGGGGCACCAGACTGCCGGCATAAAGAATGAGGTCTGCCTTTTCCAGCATTCTCTTGCCTCTTACAGAAATCAATTCCGGGTCGCCCGGACCGGCCCCCACAATCTCGATATGCCCGTTGTTGCGGTCACTATCAGCAGAAAGTGCTACGGCAAAGGTGAAATTATTTCCTTCGGATAGTATTCTTTTTTGCTTTTCCATCAACAATCTGCCGTAATCGGAGGCACGGATAGCAGAACTTTCGGCCACCCCATCAACGCCTGTCACTTCTTTCACTTTTTCGGAGGGATTCGGAACGCTGATATCTGCCAGTTCTTCGGCTTTATAAATATGTAGTTCACTGTTTGAGAACTGCGTATGTAATTCTGCAATCAACGGTTCGTCTTTTTTCAGTTCAATCGTTGAAATGCTTTTCACTGCAAGTGGAGAAAGATGGTGTCGCAATAATTCATCTTTCATATAAATGCAGACTCCTTGTGGAGAACATTCTTTTTTGCAGCCTACCCCGATATGAAGCACGGGCGGATAGAACTGCAGTGTCGGGATAGGAGCGTCATATTCCCACGGACCAACAGTGATGAGTAATTGGTATTCGGCCAGCGGTATTTCTTCCAATCTATAATAGATATCTGTATGTTCCGGACAGCTCTGTTCAAGTTCGGCCGTTCCTTTATCCTTGACACTAAGCAGCAGGGCTGTCTTGTGTTTATTCACAAACTGAAAAATAGCCTGATTCATGGAAGCCGGTGTTGCCGAAGTTCTCCATCCGTAACGGGAGGTAAACGTATCCAGCGCCCACAACTGTTGATTATCACTTTGGGTGGTGACGATGGCTTCCCCTCCGGTGATTCTCGCAACGATTCGTGTCAGTTCATTGCCGCCTCCGATATGTCCGGACAGTACGGAGATAACGAAACGTCCGGTACTGTCAACGTTAATCACTGCCGGATCGGTATATTTGTTCCGGATGCAGGAAGCAATACTTCTCACACAGATGCCGAGTGCACCGATAAAAACGATTGCTTTAAAATCGGAAAAATGTTCTTTCATAAATCCGCTGTACGAGGTGATTGTTTCGCATCCCTCTGCTTCTCCTTTGAGGTATATGGCGGATTCTGCTAACTCTCTGCTTATATTCCTGGCTATGGGCAGACTTGACTCGGAAATTAAAATGATTGCTGTCTGAACGCTCTTTTCCATCCTGAAAATAATTAATTGAGGTAATGTTGCAAAAGTACAATAATAATCAGTTTCTTTTCTTGAGAGGTAGTGTAAATTTCGTGTTACTAAAAATATTTTTAGATATGTTATGAGATACAAATTAAATGTAGTAATTTTGCAGCACTTTAGGTGATGTTTTCAATCGTCCGATTGAACATAAAAGGGAATCCGGTGTGAATCCGGAGCAGTGCCCGCTACTGTAACATCCATCTATTGAAAGTTTTACTACTGCCACTGTGCCGGATGCACGGGAAGGCGAACTTTCAGGATGAAGTCAGGAAACCTGCCTAAGGAAGAAACAATAGTTAACTTGTTCTCGGGGCTAAGAACATAAACTATAGAAATTTAAGCATAATCACAAAATGTTGAAAAAACTTATTTTGACCACCATGTTGGTCGGTGTATGTTGTGTTGTGTCCGCTCAGGTTACAATCAAGGGGCGTGTGTTGAATTCTGAAACCGGAGAGCCTGTTGTCGGAGCGAATATTCGGGTGGACCATAGTCTGCAGGGGGGAACTACGAATGCAAAAGGAGAGTTTATAATCAAGGGATTGCCTGATGGCAAACAAACCCTGCAAGTATCACATCTCAATTATGAACCGCAACGGTATTCCACTTCAAAGAGTGTAAATGACGTCGTGATACGCATGACGGAAAGTCATAACAATTTAAACCAGGTGGTAGTGACCGGAACCGGAACACATCGCCGGATGGTGGATAGTCCCATCCCGGTAAATGTATTGACTGCCAAAGATATCAAGGAGGCCAATGTTACGAATCTTGAGGAGGCTCTTACCAAACTCACTTCTAACTTTTCTTTCTCTACCAGCGGTATGGGAACGGAAATGGTGCTTAATGGCTTGAATAGCGATTATATCCTTGTATTAGTGAACGGACGGAAACTGATTGGCGATGATGCGTTGATGCGCATCAACATGGCAAACGTGAAACGAATTGAAATACTGAACGGTTCGGCATCTGCGCTGTATGGTAGTGATGCCATTGGTGGAGTTATTAATATCATCACGGATGACAGCAAAAACAAGATTGACGCATCGAGCACTACCAAGGTGAGTGACCACGGACGTTTTTCGGAAGCTGTGAATCTGGATTTGAATGTTGGCAAACTTTCATCGTATACTTCTTACCAACGCCAACAGTCGGATGGCTGGAAACTTCATCCGATGACCGAAACGGTGAATAAAAAAGGGGAAGTGAAACTGGATCCTACCGATAAACAGGCTTTCACCGGTTATCATTCGAATACGGTCAACCAGAGTTTCTCTTATTCTCTGAATCATAAGACAACGCTGTATGCACAGGGTTCGTACTATAATTTCCTGAATGACCGTCCGGTAACGGAATATAAATATAATATGTATCATGAGAATTATACGTATGGTTTCGGTATGAAGTATATTGTGAATAAGAAAGCATATATCGATGCCGATTTCTATTCGGACAATTACAAGTCGGCTTATGACTATATTCAGGAAAGCGGTGACTTCAAGATTGGAGATAAGGAAACTCGTAAGAAACAATATTTTTACCGGGGAAATGTGAAGAGTATTATCAAGGTGAACAGCAAGAACAAACTGTCTGCCGGATTGGAATATCTGGATGAAAAGCTGGAAAGTGAATCGGACAATATCTCTAATAAGACGCTCTACACCATGGCTTTATATGCACAGGATGAGTGGACGATTGCCGAATCTCTGCAAGCAGTAGTGGGATTGCGTTACATTTATAATGAAACATTTGAAGATCATTTCACTCCGACAGCTTCTATTATGTATAGGGAGGGTGGTTTCCGTGGCCGATTGTCTTTTGCAACAGGTTTCCGCACGCCTACTCTTTCTGAAATTTACGCTACGGATCTGGCAAAGACTACCAATCGCTATACTATCGGAAATCTGGAACTGAAACCGGAAGAAAGCAAGAATTTCTCATTGAATCTGGAATATACTCATTCCCGTTTTTCTGTATCAGCAACGGCTTTTGTAAATAATGTGACGGATATGATTAATTACCGTACTTTGAGCGATGAAGAAGCTGCACAGTACGGTGATTATGATGAAGTGCGCCAGCGTGACAACATCGATAAAGTGAGAATCAAAGGGGTGAATGTAAATGCAAATGCTTACCTGGGACTTGGATTCAATCTGGGAGCCGGCTATACGCTGTTGGATGCAAGAAATCTGATAACGGACAAACCGATTGACAAAAGTGTCAAGTATGCAGGAAACGTAAATGCGCAATGGTCTAAGAACTGGGGATTGTATGGACTGAACATCAATATGGTTGGTCGCGGACAGGGAAAGAGATATTCCGAAACGTATGACTATGATTCATCCGGTTTTATGCTTTGGGATTTGAATACAGGACATACATTCAATCTGAAATATTTCATTCTGAATGCCGGTTTGGGTGTTGAGAACCTGTTCGACTGGGTAGACGACCGTCCCTGGAATACGAAGAAACCTTATTCGACCATTACACCGGGAAGAGCTTTCTATGCAAGCCTGACGATTCGTTTTAGAAAATAAGGATAAGAAATAATCGATAAGAAAGATGGAAGATTTGAAACCGGTATATATCGTTTCTTTAGGTCCGGGTGAAGCGGGGCTTATCTCTTTGATAGGAGGTGCTACACTATGTCGGGCAAATGCTATTTTTTGCCCGAAAACAAATGCGCGTTCCCGGTCTTCTGTTCTTCTGAAAGAATTGAAGATAAAGAAAGAATCTATCAGACGCTATACATTGCCGATGAGTAAGAAGCGTGAGATGGCTTATGAGGCTTACGATAAGGTTTTTGAAGAAATAGTCAGCCTGTATTCGGAAGGTTTATGTGTGGCGATAGTGGCTGAAGGAGATGCCGGTTTTTATTCTTCTACCAGTTATTTGGTCGGAAAGCTCAAGAAAGTGGGGATACCTATCAAGCAGATTGCCGGTGTTCCGGCGTTTATTGCAGCGGCGGCTTCCATCGGTCTTTCCATTGTGGAACAGGAAGAACGGTTGACGGTGTGTCCGGGAAAAGTGGACGGAGAACTGTTCAGCCGGATTGCTTCCGGTAGTGAAGTGGCGGTAGTGATGAAATTATCGCAGTGTGAGGGGGAAGTGAAGCATTTTATAAGTTTGGAGGAAAGACTTGTCTGTCATTATTTCGAGAATGTGGGAGCGGACGGGGAATTTTATACGTGTGATAAGAAAGATATATTGGCAAGGGAATTTCCTTATTTCTCTTTAATGATAATAAAAGGTAGATGAAACGAATGAGACAAATATGGTTAGCAGGACTTGTTTTGTTGTCTTTATCCGCAGAGGTAAGTGCACAGAGCAATGTCGCCATGCAGGATTCGATTCCTGAAATAGTGGTGACAGGTACGGGAACGGAACACTATCTGAAAGATGCACCTGTGCAGACGGAAGTGATTAGCCGCAAAATGCTGGATAGTTATGCAGGGGCTACCTTGGAAGATATTTTGAGCGGACTGTGTGCTTCTTTTGATTTTAGTGCTGGTGATATGGGAGCCAATATGCAATTGGGAGGACTCGGCAATGGTTATATATTAATCCTTGTTGATGGTAAGAAGATGCATGGTGATGTAGGCGGACAGAATAATCTGGGCTTGATCGATCCGGCTCGTATTGAACGTATTGAAATCGTGAAAGGAGCTGCTTCGGCACTTTACGGAAGTGATGCTATTGCAGGAGTGGTGAATATTATATTAAAGAAACACCGCGAAAATATTTTGATAGAAAATACAAGTCGCGGCGGATCGTATGGAGAATTCCGGCAGTCGAATACCGTACAGTTCAAGGTTGGTAAATTTACTTCTTCCACTAATTTCCAACTGAAGCATTCAGACGGATGGCAGAATACAACTTATGAAGATCCGAACCGTTATGAATATCCTATAACCAATTCCATCAATAAGACTGTAAATCGCTATACGGACTGGCAAGTGGCACAGCGTTTCGATTATCAGGCTACAAAGGATTTGAGCCTTTACGCTGACGGTAGCTTTTATCGCAAACGGATATATCGTCCTTGCGGAGTGCCTGACTATAAGACTTATGATTTCCTTTATCGTAACTCTTCTGTTGCGACAGGAGGTAAGTTGAAGCTGAAAAATAGCAATAGCATTATGCTGGACGTCAACTATGATAGTCATGCTTATCATTATATGTACACTCGCGAGACTTGGGATAAGGAGTATGATGATAGTGGCAAGGAGATCAGTTTTCCATATTTCCCTGGTGATAAAGGATTGCAAAGCGATCAAAGCCGCTTGTTATTGCAGTTGAAAGGTATATTCAATCTGCCATACTTCAATCGTTTGAGTGTGGGTACTGATACGGAAATCAATTGGCTGGATGCTCCCCGTCGACTGGATGAAAAAGATCAGGTATCCGATTATACGACCTCTTTCTATGCGCAGGATGAATGGACGCCTATTGAACGGTTGAATATCACAGCGGGAGGGAGACTGACAGTGAATCAGAACTTTGGTGTGCGCATCACTCCGAAAGTATCGGCACTTTATAAGTTAGGAGCTTTTAATCTGCGTGCTACCTATTCGGAAGGATTCAAGACACCGACACTGAAAGAATTGCATTACCGTTATATCCGTCAGATGTCAATAATCTCATTGAATCTGGGAAATACGGAGTTGGATCCACAGACCAGCCGTTATGTTTCCGGTGGACTGGAATATAATGGAACTCGTTTCAGTATCAATGTCACGGGATATTGTAACTGGGTAGATAATATGATAACTCTAGTCACTATTCCTCTTTCGCAGGCTCCGGGTGATCTGGTTGTTACCTATGATCCTGCCCGTGTACGCCAGTATCAGAACATGGATGATGCCCGTACTTATGGGGTGGATGTGAATGCCAAATGGACACCGGTCCAATCACTGACTCTGACAGGAGGTTATAGCTATCTGGATACTGAAGCGAACCAATATGATGAAGAAGATCAAGTAATGAAACATGTCATTATTGATGGTATGGCTCATCATCGTGCTACTGTGAGTGCCATCTGGACGCATGCGTGGAGACGGAGTAACTATCGTCTTGGCATTGGAGTTTATGGACGTATTCAGAGTAAACGTTATTATCAGGATGATGGAAATGGCAAGGCTTATAATCTTTGGAGGCTGAATACCCGTCACCAATTCAAATTGGGCAAACGATGGAATGCCGAGGTGAATGCGGGAATCGATAATATCTTCAATTATTATGAGACAACGTATCACAGCCTGAATTATGGTACAACTACAGCGGGACGAACTTTCTATGGTTCGTTGATGATACAATTCGGACAAAAAAAGACAAAAAATACATGATGTTTAACCCTTTAAAATTTTAAAGACATGAAACAGTTTAGATTTATGATGATGACAGCTTTAGTAGCTGTAATGTCCCTTTCGGCAGTATCTTGCTCCGACGACGATGATGATGTGGCAAAATCCAACCACGATAAGAAGATGGAAGCAGTAACTGCCGAAGTACAAGCCAACAAAAAGCATGATACAGCCTTGCTGCTAGTGACTTTTGGTAGTACGTGGGATGCGCCTCAAACGACTTTCAATAATATGAAAGCGCAGTTTGCTAGTAAGTTCCCTAACATGGATATTTATTTTTCTTTCACTTCGGAGATTTGTATGACCCGTTGCGCGGCAAAAGGTTGGAATTATTATGCACCTTCTTTCTATTTGGAAGCTATTGGTCTGGCAGGATATAAGACGGTTTGCGTGCAATCTCTTCATGTTATTCCCGGCGAAGAATTCCTTCGGGTACAGAATGTCGTGAAAGATTTCCATAATGATGGTGAGCACCCGGAATTTGCCAACGTGAAAGTGTACTTGGGTGGTCCGTTGTTGGAAACAGAGGAAGATGTAACCAATGTGGCAAAGATTCTGCATGAAACTTATAAAAGTAAAGTGGAGTCGAATAATATCGTGACTTTCATGGGACACGGAAATCCCGAAAATTATAACTACGGGAATGGTAACTCTCGCTACACGATGATGGAAGCAGAGTTGCAGAAACTTAATTCTAATTATTTTGTGGCTACTGTAGATATGGAAGATAATTATATAGACGATATGATTTCCCGTATGCAGGCAGCTAACAAGAAATCAGGTAATGTGATCTGTCATCCGTTGATGTCTATTGCAGGCGATCATGCTAATAATGATATGAAGGGTGGTGTTGGTGCCACGGCTGAAGAAGGAAGTTGGCGCTATGAATTGGCAAAAGCCGGATATACTTGCCCGTTGGCTAACTGTGATATCAAAGGATTAGGTGATTATTCCAAGATTGTAAGCGTATGGGTTAGCCATATTGAGAAGAAGATCGCTGATAATGATGCAATGTATGATCCGGATGCGGAAGAAGAATAATTGGTTGATTAGTTGAGTGTGAAATAATCATACTGCTAATAAACAAAATAAAGCCAACCAAAATGGTCGTATTTGCTATAAATAAAACGGGATCATTTTAGTTGGCTTTTTATATAGTCAGGATATTCTGTGATTTTTTATTCAGAACTATCTGATTACATTTTATCTTGTTTAAGTTTTTATCTTTACCTTTGTTTCAGGTATAATCCTGAAGATGTATGAAAGAAAATAAGATCATAGTAGCAGGTATCGGTCCCGGTAGCCCGGAAGATATTACTCCAGCTGTTGTTAATGCCTTGAAAGAGTCAGATGTAGTGATTGGATATAAGTATTATTTTCAGTTTATTACCTCCTGGCTGTCGGAACAGACAGAATGCATAGATACCGGAATGAAGCGGGAGAAAGCCCGTGCAGAATTGGCTTTTGAATATGCTGAACAGGGAAAAACAGTTTGTGTCATCAGTTCCGGTGATGCGGGAATCTATGGGATGGCTCCGTTGATTTATGAAATGAAACGGGAACGGGGGAGTGAGGTCGAGATCCTCGTGCTGCCCGGTATCAGTGCTTTCCAGAAAGCTGCGTCATTGCTGGGTGCTCCCATCGGTCATGATTTTTGCATTATCTCTCTGTCCGACTTGATGACTTCCTGGGAAATCATAGAAAAAAGAATCACTGCCGCTGCTACTGCCGACTTTGTTACAGCGGTTTACAACCCTAAGAGTGAGGGACGTTACTGGCAGCTTCATCGTCTGAAAGAAATCTTTCAGGAATCCCGTTCACCGGAAACGCCCGTAGGTTATGTTCGTCAGGCAGGTCGGGAAGAAGAAACGGTGGTAGTGACCACCTTACGGGATTTCGATCCGGAAGAAGTGGATATGTTTACAGTAATGCTGATTGGTAATTCACAAACTTATCAATTTCAGAACCGGATGGTAACTCCTCGTGGATATTATCGCGAACAGGAAAAGGGTGAAGTCGGAAAAGGACAGGAGATTATGATGAACTCTTTCCGGAAGATAGAGGAAGAGATGCAGAATAAAGAAATCGACCTTGACCGTAAGTGGGCTTTATTTCATGCCATACATACCACAGCGGATTTTGAAATGGAGAAGCTGGTATATACGGATAAGGAGGTTGTAAAGAACTTGTATGAACAGATTGCTTCCGGACGGATTAAGACGATTATCACAGATGTCACGATGGTAGCTGCCGGCATACGGAAAGGTGCTTTACAGCGTTTAGGGGTGGAAGTGAAATGTTATCTCTCCGACGAACGTGCAGTGGAACAGTCGAAGAAACGGGGAACTACCCGTTCGCAGGAGGCTATTCGTCTGGCTGTAGAAGAACATCCGGATGCTCTTTTTGTATTTGGCAATGCGCCTACGGCATTAATAGAACTGTGCGATCTGATTCGAAAAGGAAAGGCACACCCGTCCGGGGTTATTGCAGCTCCCGTAGGATTTGTGCATGTGAAAGAGTCGAAATACATGATAAAGACATTCACGGAAGTACCGAAGATTATCGTTCAGGGCAGACGGGGAGGAAGTAATCTGGCCGCTACATTGGTGAACGCGATTTTATGTTTTGATGATGCCCGGACACTGCGCCCCGGTAGGGATGTATAGAAGAGTATGGACATTTTATATGACAGAATGCAGGAATTTCATATCATAGGAATAACAGATAGTCGCGAACTCTCTTTCAGTAAGGAGGTTCAGGCTTTGATTGCCCGTTCTCATGTATTTTCGGGTGGAAAGAGACACCATGAAATTGTGGCGGCCATGTTACCGGAATCATCGGTTTGGATAGATATAACTGTGCCTCTTGACGCTGTGTTCGAGTGTTATGCCGGTTATCAGGAAATAGTAGTTTTTGCTTCCGGTGATCCTTTGTTTTTTGGTTTTGCCAATACGGTGATGCGTAAACTGTCCGAGGCTGTTGTCAAAATCTATCCGTCTTTCAATTCCTTGCAGCTTTTAGCACACAAAGCTTTGTTGCCTTATCATGATATGCGGACGATTTCTCTGACTGGCAGACCGTGGAAAGCCTTGGATGAGGCTCTTATTTCCGGAGAGACATTGATTGGTTCGCTTACTGACAGAGAAAAAACACCTGCTTCCATAGCTGCCCGGATGCAAGCATACGGATATGCCAACTACCGGATGATTGTGGGTGAGCAGTTGGGGAATGAAGAGGAAACAGTGGCAGAATATAGTATGGAGGAAGCGATGGAAAGGCATTTCAGGATGCCGAATTGTGTGATTTTAAAGCGTATTACTGTTCGTGAACGGCCGTTCGGAATTCCGGAAGAGCAGTTTGAATTGTTGGACGGGCGGGCGAATATGATAACCAAAATGCCTGTTCGTCTGCTGTCATTGAGTCTGCTCGATTTGAGAACCAGATCGGTGATGTGGGACGTGGGTTTTTGTACCGGTTCTGTTTCCATTGAGGCGAAGTTACAATTTCCTCATCTCGATATTGTTGCTTTTGAAAAAAGAGAGGCGGGGCGGCAATTGATGGAAACGAATAGTCGTCGGTTTGGTTGTCCGGGAATAACGACGGTGATTGGAGATTTTCTGGATATGCCGTTAGAGAAATTTTCCATGCCTGATGCTGTCTTTATTGGAGGTCATGGTGGCAAGTTGGGAGAAATGATAAAGAAAATAGCTCCTTTATTGCCTGTTGGTGGGACGCTGGTGTTTAATTCTGTATCCGAAGACAGTAGGAAGCAATTTGAGAAAGCAATAGACGATAATGGATTGAAACTTGAACAAGTGATCCGACTGACAGTAGACGAGCATAATCCCATTGATACACTGAAAGCTATAAAACGATGAAACAAACCAGTCATTTTTTAATTGGAGCCGCTTCTTCGGGAGGTGGAAAAACAACCTTTACAACAGGGTTGTTAAGACTGTTTCGTGATAGAGGACTGAATGTGCAGCCTTATAAATGTGGCCCTGATTATATTGATACGAAGTATCATGAGATGGCAGCTGGTAATACTTCCGTCAATCTCGATCTCTGGCTCTCTTCTCAAAAACATGTAAAGGAGACGTATGCAAAATACGCGGCTGCAATGGATGTATGTGTGACCGAGGGAGTGATGGGACTTTTCGACGGTTTCGATGGAATGGAGGGAAGCAGTGCGGCTATTGCCGCCTTATTGAATATCCCTGTTGTTCTTGTAATCAATGCCAAATCAACGTCTTATACAGTAGCTCCGATTCTATATGGCTTTAAATATTTCAATCCATCGGTGCGACTTGCCGGTGTGGTATTCAATCAGGTAGCTTCCGAACGCCATTACTCTTTTTTACAGAAAGCCTGTGAAGATGTAGGCGTAGAATGTTTCGGCTTTCTTCCCCGATTGAAAGAACTGGAAGTACCCTCCCGTCATTTGGGATTGACGTTGGATGCTTCCTATCAGTTTGATAAATTCGCTTCTGTGGTGGCGCAGGCGATTGAAGAGCATGTGGCGGTTGATCGGATTCTTGAAGTATGTAGTGTACCATTGGTTGATTATAATGCACATACTTCGATTTCATCGACAGAAATCTCAAAAGGCATTTTTTCTGAAAAAAAATGGAAGATAGCAGTAGCACAGGATGCTGCATTTAATTTCATATACCGGGAGAACTTGGCTCGTTTGCAAGAATTGGGGACAGTTACCTTTTTCAGTCCCATGAGCGATGAACATCTGCCCGATTGTGATTTAGTTTATTTGCCGGGTGGTTACCCTGAATTTTTCCTGAAAGAGCTGGAAAGTAACATAGCCATCAAGCAACAATTAAAAATGTATGTGGAAAGCGGAGGCCGTTTGCTTGCCGAATGTGGTGGGATAATGTATCTTTGTGACAGTATCCGGGGAATGGATGGAAAACAATATGTCATGGTCGGATTACTGCATCAGAGGGCTACTATGGAAAATATGAAATTAAGGCTTGGTTATCGAACCCTCCGGATAGGAGAGCAGGTATGGAAAGGACATGAGTTTCATTACTCTTCCATTGAAAAAGAACTTCCATCCATTGCGGAGGTGACAGATGCAAAAGGAAATCCTGTTTCCACTCCGCTTTATCGATATAAGAATCTGATTGCAGGCTATACACACCTCTATTGGGGTGAAATGAACTTAATGAAACTTTGGGAATGATGAGAAGAATATATACCCGTACGGGTGACAATGGAACTACCGGAATCTTTGGTGGTGAGCGTGTCGAAAAAGATGATATCAGGATTGAGGCTAATGGTACGATTGACGAACTGAATACGGTGATAGGAATAGTCCGCTCACTTCTTCCTGAACAGGATGAATGGCACGAATGGCTGTATGAAATACAGATGGAACTGATGTCATGTATGAGTCATGTGGCTACTCCATCCGTTAAAAGGGGCGAAAACCCGAATACCTTGCGTACGGATCTGACCGGTCTTCTGGAAAAAAGAATGGATACAATGAATGCCGCTATGGAAGATAATGGCTATTTTATACTACCGGGTGGTACACAAATTTCTGCACAATTGCATTATGCGCGTGTTATAGCAAGGCGTGCCGAACGGAGGCTTTGCACATTACATCGGCAGGACCCGGTGCCGCAATCTCTGCTTGAATTCATCAACCGGTTATCTGACTTGTTCTTTGTCATGGCACGTTATGAAATGTATCGGCAGCACTGGACTGAAGAGAAATGGAAAGCTTTCGGTTATAAGCGCAAAGCTTCAACCCCTGACCAAAGTAAATAGAAAGATGGAGAAGAAAAAACTAAATTCCTTTATGCTTGCCGGAACAGGTAGCGATGTCGGGAAAAGTATTCTGGCTGCGGCATTCTGCCGCATATTGAAGCAGGACGGATATCATCCTGCACCGTTCAAGGCCCAGAATATGGCTTTGAATTCGTATGCCACTCCCGAGGGATTGGAGATCGGCAGGGCGCAAGCCGTTCAGGCGGAAGCTGCCGGTGTTCCCTGTCATACGGATATGAATCCGTTGTTGTTGAAGCCAAGCTCCGAACATACTTCGCAGGTTGTGTTATTGGGGAAACCAATCGGTGACCGGAATGCGTATGAGTATTTCCGCAAGGAGGGAAGGGAAGAATTACGAAAAGTAGTCAATGAGTCGTATGATCGCCTCGCTACCAGATATAATCCGATAGTGATGGAGGGGGCCGGCAGTATCTCGGAAATTAATCTGCGGGACGTCGACCTGGTCAATATGCCTATGGCAAAACACGCTGGGGCAGATGTTTTTCTGGTGGCGGACATTGATCGTGGTGGTGTATTTGCCAGTGTGTATGGTTCTATTCTGTTGCAGACTCCGGAAGAACGTTCATTGATTAAGGGTATTATTATCAATAAGTTTAGAGGGGATATCCGCCTGTTTGAGTCCGGAATAAAGATGATCGAAGACCTCTGCAAGGTTCCTGTGCTTGGAGTAGTGCCTTACTATAAGGGGATTTATATAGAAGAAGAGGACTCTGTGATGCTTGAGTCTAAAAACCGGGAGGCTATGGCCGGAAAAATCAATATAGCTGTGATCTTGCTGCGTCATCTGTCTAACTTTACCGATTTTAATGTGTTGGAACGGGATGAACGGGTGCATTTGTATTATACCAATAATGTGAATGAAATAGCGAAAGCAGATATTGTATTGTTGCCCGGAAGCAAGAATACGCTGGATGATCTTTATGAATTGCGCTGTAACGGAGTAGTACAAGCTATTCTGAAAGCTCATCGGGAAGGGGCGACCATCATGGGCATCTGTGGCGGTTATCAGATGATGGGACTGGAAATACGCGATCCTGACGGAGTAGAGGGAAGTTTTAAATTACTCCCCGGCTTGGGGTTACTTCCTGTTATCACTACCATGCAGGGAGATAAAGTGACCCGGCAGGTGAATTTCACTTTTGATGAGTCGGATACGGTTTGTAAGGGATATGAGATACATATGGGCAGAAGTGTACCTGCCGAAGGATTCTCCCCTTCTCCTTTAAATAAACTGGAGGATGGAAGAGAGGATGGTTACCGGAATGGCCGGAAATGTATGGGAACATATATTCATGGCATACTTGATAACCAGTCATTTATAGATTTCCTGCTCAAGCCTTATGCCGACAAACTGGAACAGCAGACCTTTGACTATGCAACATTCAAGGAAGAACAATATGATAAGTTGGCGGAACATGTGAGAAAACACATCAATATGCCGTTACTTTATAAAATATTAGAAAGAAATGATTGAGGGACACGGAGACGATCTTTATAAATACGGAAAGAAAATAGTTAGCAATTTCAGTTCGAATGTGTATAACCGGATCGATCATTCGGGACTTTACCAACGACTGAATGAGCGGCTCTCTACCATTTGCAGTTATCCCGAGCCGATGCCTTATTCTTTGGAAAGTGAAATAGCCCGGAGGTATTCGCTCACTCCCCGCCAAGTTTGTGTGACTAATGGAGCGACGGAAGCTATTTACTTGATAGCACAAGTCTTTCAAGGACGTATTTCAGCTGTGTTGGGACCAACCTTTAGCGAGTATGCGGACGCATGCCGGGTACATCGGCACAAAGTGAAGCCTTTTTATTCGTTGGACGCTTTACCGGAAGATGCGGAACTGGTGTGGATCTGCAATCCGAATAACCCGACAGGTGAAGTGCGAAATAAGGAAGACCTGAAAGCATTGGTCGATTCTCATCCTGATAAATTGTTTATATTCGATCAGTCTTACGAGTATTTCACATTAAAGTCACTTCTTGGGATTAAAGAAGCCGCTTCCTTTCCAAATGTGATCCTGCTCCATTCAATGACCAAGCAATACGCGATTCCGGGACTGCGGGTAGGTTATTTTACTGCCTCCGAGGGATTGACCGATGATGTTCGTTGCCGTCGGATGCCTTGGTCTGTGAATAGCCTGGCTATTGAAGCCGCAAAATATCTTCTGGAAGAGGGAGACGGCATTTCAGCGGATATTCCGCAACTTCTGGCAGAACGTGAGCGACTGACAAACCTCCTGCTTGCCACGGGGATGTTAGAAATATGGCCAACTGATACGCACTATATGTTGATAAAACTACGTATGGGGAAAGCGGCGGCCCTTAAGGATTTTCTAGCCGTGAATCATGGAATACTCATTCGGGATGCATCCAACTTTGAGGGATTGGACGAGCGTTTCTTTCGGATTGCTACGCAAACTCCCGAAGAAAATGATAAGCTGGTGAAAGCAATCAGTGAATGGATGGAGCAGATAATGAGTTAAGATATATTTTTGTTTATGATGAGTTACTTTATCGTTATAGGAGTAGTGCTGCGTGTTTTATTGCCGGCCTGGTTGATGGATCGTCTATTCGGTGATCCGGTGTCTTTGCCTCATCCTGTCATCTGGTTCGGCAAGATGATTGCTTTCGGGGAAAAGAGACTGAATAAAGGATCTTATAAATTATGGAAAGGAGGAATCATGTCTGTTCTGTTGATCCTGTTCGTTTATTCGGTCACCATAGGAATCGAATATGCCCTTTCTTTTTTAGGAACTCCTGCGGTGATCGGTTTTGATATAATCTGCATTTTCTTTTGTCTGGCCGGAACTACATTGATTAAAGAGGTCAGAATGGTATTTGAGGCGGTTGATCGTTCTTTGGAAGAGGGACGTATTCAGGTTGCCCGTATTGTAGGGCGTGATACCTCCGAACTTTCTGCACAGGAAGTCAGGACTGCTGCTCTTGAAACTTTGGCGGAAAATTTGAGTGACGGAGTGATTGCTCCTCTTTTCTGGTATTTGTTGTTGGGCGTTCCGGGAATGATGGCCTACAAAATGGTGAATACGCTTGATTCCATGATTGGTTATCATAGTGATCGTTATCTCCTTTTTGGGCGTGTGGCAGCTCGTGTTGATGATGTCGCTAATTATATTCCTGCCCGTCTTACTGCTTTTCTGATGGTCTTGGCAAGTGGTCGGCTGAAACTCCTGTTATTTGTGAAGAGATATGGCAGGGAACATGCAAGTCCCAATTCCGGCTATCCGGAAGCCGCTCTTGCAGGTATCCTGAATTGTCGTTTCGGCGGTCCTCATCACTATTTTGGTCAACTCTTTACAAAGCCTTATATCGGAGTGAATGAACGTTTGCTGGACACATCCGATATGCGGATGGGAGTTGCTGTCAACCGTCGTGCAGAAGAGATGATGATTGTCCTGACTGTTTGTTTACGGGCGCTCTTGATATAGAAAAATTCCTCCATAGGCAGGTACTGCCTGAAATGCTTCTTCCGGTTGAATCAACTTTGCATAAATCTGTGCGCAAATCAATACGCCGCCATGAGCAAATACTACTATATTTTCAGCCTCCTTTTGTCTGACTTCGTCTAAAAACGCGGCTACCCGTTTATACTGATCGGCAAACGATTCTCCATTGGTTGCTTTTACATTCAAGTAATCGTCGTACCAGCACTGTAGATTCGGGTCTTTGATTTTATCAAAATACTGCATTTCCCAATCTCCGAAATTAAGTTCCAGTATTCTTGGGTCACGGATGGCATCTCCGAATCCGCAATATTGTGCCAGACGGGTGCATCTGGATAGAGGACTGGTGTAAGCCATATCAAAGTGAATGGATTCGATTTTAGCTTTGGTTACGGCTGCTTCTATCTCAAATGTAGGACGTAAAGGAACGTCTGACTGACCGTAACAAAGACCTTTAGGAACGTCGACAGAGGTATGTCTGATTAGATAAATATTCATAGGATTACTTATTTTATATAGATAGACATCACTGCTCCCAGCCAGAAACTTATTTCGCTTAAGAGAAATAATGCACCACAACAATCTCCGGTATATCCGTTCAAACGTCGTTTCATCATCCGGCAGATAAAGGAGAATACCAGAATAGGAAATATACACACGGGCCAGTAGCTTGGAGGAAGTAATAGGAGAGGCAGTATTCCCCCCATCGCAGACATAACGATCTCCCCCAAATTCATTCTTGTATATACTGTTCCGGATTTGCTATCTTCTTCTTTCCGTGCGTAGGGCAGGTAATTGATGATATTGGAAGAAATGAATTTGCTCCAGGTATCTCCGCTTAGTAATAAGAAAGGAGTAACTGTTAAGGGAAGTGCGACCAGTAGATTGTAAGCAAGCAGATAATAGATGATTAATCCCAAAACTCCGTAGCTTCCGATATGGGAATCTTTCATGATGCGTAACGTGCTTTCCCTGTTCGTTCCACCTCCGAATCCATCGAAGAAATCGGCCAATCCATCCTCATGCAATGCTCCTGTGATAAGTAAACGTGAAGTCAGTGCCAGGATTACGGCTACTCCGTGAGGTAAAATAGTACTGGCTCCCCAGAAAATCAATGCCATCATTCCCCCGGTCAGCCAGCCACTGAAACTCCAATAACTGACAACGTGTTTGAAACACTCCTGCGGAACTTCTTTTATTTTCCAGAAAGGCAATCGTGTAAAGAATATGAGGGCGGCAAGTATCTGGTTCATCTTAGAAATATTTAGTGATAGAAGCATGAGCAAATGAATCCATCTCATTCAGCATTTTTACAGCAGAATCTACAATGGGATAGGCACAAACGGAACCGCTTCCTTCTCCAAGTCTTAGTCCGAGATTGAGTAGGGGACGTGCTCCGAGATAGTCCAATAATAGCTTATGTCCGCTCTCGTCTCCCTGATGACCGAATATGGCATAGCTCATCACTTCCGGATAAAGGCGTGAAGCGGCAAGAATACAATTGGTCATAATAAATCCATCAATTAGAATAACCATTCCCAGTTCGGCAGCTTTGAGCATTGCTCCTACGGCCATTACCATTTCGTAACCTCCGAAACGGCAGAGGATTTCTTCTGTGGAATGCTCTCCCGGATATTGTTCGAGAGATCTTTTCAGAACTTCGTATTTGTGATTTATTCCCTGATGATTGAGTCCGCTTCCTGCACCTACACATTGATCTAATGGGATTCCGGTGAAGCAAGTCATCCATAAGGAAGAGGGCGAAGTATTTCCGATTCCCATTTCACCGAAGCTAATGATATTGCAGCCTTCCTGGTGAGAAGTGTCCACACATTGGGCACCATGCTCCAGGCAGAGTTCCATCTCTTCAGGTGTCATGGCTGCTTCATGAAGGAAATTGCGTGTTCCTCTTCCGACTTTCATGTTAATGATGCCTTTTTCATAAGGCAAATCATAATCGACTCCTGCGTCTACAATTTTAAGAGTGAAACCGTGCTGTCGGCACAGGAAGTTAATCCCTGCTCCTCCATGAAGAAAGTTGCTGATTTGTTGCCAGGTTACTTCTTTAGGAGATGGGCTGACTTTTTCTTCTACGATGCCATGATCTGCGGCAAAGATTATATTTTGAGGATGAGTTAATCGTGGAGAAAGGGATTGTTGGATCAGTCCGATTTGCAAAGCGATTTCTTCCAGTCTTCCAAGCGATCCTTTAGGCTTGGTCAGATTATTGATTTTGTCAATCAGAGCTTCTTTGATAGCTTCATCCGGCTTTTGAATATGAAACGTTTTCATGTTTATTTTATTTTTACGGGAATACCACTTGCCATGAGATATACATCGTCGGCATGCGATGCGATGTATTGATTGGTCCAACCTTGCAAGTCTGTGAATTTACGTTGCAGTTTGTTCTCGGAAACTCCCCCCCAACCAATCTCATTAGTTACAAATATGAAAGTGGCGTCCTGCTGGGTAAATTTGTCGAATTCTTTTTTGACGGCTTCCAATGAGGAGGCAACATTAGAATCAAACTCCATAAAGAAGTTAGTGCACCAAAGAGTTACACAATCTATCACTACGACTCTGCCCGCTACATTGTGACGGCTCAATTCTTTTTCTTCTTCTATATTTGTCCATTCAGGACCGCGGTTCTTTTGATGGCGTTCCACCCTTTTTCTGAATTCTTCGTCCCATATCCTGGCAGTGGCCAAGTAAACCGGTGACGTAGTAAGTTCATGCGCTTTTTTTTCCGCGAACGAACTTTTACCGGATCGTTGTCCTCCTGTGATTAATATAATCCTTTTCATTAAGTTGCTGATTGAATAATGGATGGACAAAGGTATAAAAAATAACTCTGGGATTAAACGTTTTACGTAAAAGTTATTAACTTTGTCCCGATTTGTTTTAGATCAACATAAATATCAGACTTAACTACTATTGGATATGAACGCTTGTAAGTTAGTGGGATTGCTTTTGCTGCTACTTTGGGGACATACTACTTTGTATGCTCAACAAGTGAGAACTGTGCGAGGAAGAGTGCAGACAGTGGAAGCCGGCAGTAATGAGAAGCGGGCATTACCATCTGCCAGCATTGTTATTTTGGCGAAAAGCGATTCTGCTTTTATCAAGGGAATAACAAGTGATAAGAATGGGCGTTTCGTTCTTAATTATCAACCGCAGAAGAAAAAGAAATACCTGTTAAAGGTCTCTTTTATGGGAATGCAATCTGTATACCGGGCACTGGAAGACTCTGTATTGGTGAATATCGGTACAGTGGTATTGAAAGATGATGATATTCAGATTAGTGAAGTGACGATAACGGGAAAATTGCAGGAAGTAGTGATGGAGGGAGATACTACGGTTATCAATGCTGCCGCTTTTAAAACTCGTGAAGGAGCTTATCTGGAGGATTTGGTGAAGCGTGTTCCCGGATTGGTATATAATAAGAAAGATAATTCGTTGACATACAACGGACAGCCCATCAGTGAAATCAATGTAAATGGCGAAGCCTTTTTCTCCGGAGATAAAAAGACGGCACTCGAAAATCTGCCGGCAGATTTGATTAGTAAGTTGAAAGTGTACGATAAAAAATCAAAAGAAGAAGAATTTACCGGAATTAGTTCAGGAGAAAAGAAATATGTACTTGACTTGCAGACTAAGGATGAATTGAATAAAACCTGGCTGACAAATGCCACTGTGGGATATGGAAACAATCAAAAGAAGGATTTGGAAGGGCAGGTGAATTATTTTAGTAAAGACGGGGAAAATCTTTCTTTCATAGGACGTTCCACCAACCGATATCAGAATAGCACTTACAAGGATAATATTAATAATTCGGTGGGAATGAATATGACTCATAAATTCGGAAAGAAGTTTTCTTTGACCGGAAGCATGAACTATAATCTCAATCGGAACGGAAATATTTCTTCCATGTATCAGGAGCAATATTTAACTGCTGGTAACCAATATTCTGCGTCCACTAATGAAGGTAACTCTAAAAGCCGGTCGTTCAATTCTAATATCATGGGTAGTTGGGAAGTGGATAAACGTACACGCATACATTTTAACGGTGGTTTCAGCTTTTCTCCTAACCGGAATGAAAGTAATAGCCAGAATGCTTCTTTTGACGCTCCTCCTAACGTCAATCATGAAAGCTTGTTCGATGATTTTGAATCGATTTCCCAAGATATCAAAGTAAATCGTAGTGAAAACCGGTCGCGTTCGGAAGGGCAATCGAACCGTTATAATTGGATGATGGGGATTATGAGGCGGCTGAATGAAAAAGGTACAACTTTAGGATTGAACATTCAAAGTTCGGATTCTTGGGGGGATAATGAAAGTTTTTCGCTTTCAAAAACTACTTATTTCCGTCTTAAAGATAAGCAGGGCAACGATTCTTTACTTTATCGTAACCAGTATTTGAAGTCACCCCAGAAAAATAATTCGTGGCGGGTAGGGATTAACTTCACCCAACCTATCGGTAAGAAAATGCATATTCGTGCAGCGTATAACTGGAACACTCATTATGAACGCGATAATCGCGACACTTATGAATTGTCTTCTTTGGCGAAGTCGGATGTTTTTGGTGAGTTGCCTCCTGACTATGAAACGGGTTATGTAGATAGTTTGAGTAATCGAAGTCATAGTCGTACTAATGGACATGATCTGAATGTAGGCTTCAATTACTCTGATGATACATGGATGGTGAATGCATCATTAGGGATTACTCCGCAAAGGCGAACCATTGAACGGAAAATGGGGAAACTGTATGCGGATACCACTGTGCATACTATCGACTTTCAGCCTATGATATGGCTGGCCTGGAAAAAGAAAGAGGCACGAATTACTTTCAATTATGACGGTAGAACCCGGCAACCTTCTTTATCGGACTTAATGCCACTTACAGATAATAGTAATCCATTATATATTACTCGAGGGAATCCGGATTTGAAGCAAATGTTTGCTCATAGTATGCGTATAAGCTTTCAACATTCTAAAAAAGGCATATCTGCGAATCTTGGAGGACAGTTGGAACAGAATAGCGTTACACAAGTAATGATATATGATGCACAGACTGGCGGACGTGAGACATATCCTGTCAATATAAACGGTAACTGGAATGTGTATGGAAGTGCTAACTGGTGGAAACGTTTAGGACATTTCTCTTTACGGTTGGATATGAACGGTAATCATAGTAATAGTGTCAGCATGATTAATGAAGATAGAAGTCTTGAGCCGGTGAAAAGTACAACGCGTGACACCGGCTTGAATTGTGAAGCGAATGTTTCTTATCAGCCTGCCTGGGGAGGTATTGACTTCTCTACTTCCTGGAATTATCAGTATTCGCTCAACTCTGTGAATGATAACAATACGTATACACGTTATTATAATTTCCGTTTGGAAGGATATGTTGATCTTCCTTTGGGCATACAATTACGGACGGATGGGGCTTATACTTTCCGTAATGGTACAAATATCCGCAAAGGAGAAGATGATGAGATATTATGGAATGCGAGTGCTACCTGGAGGTTCTTGAAAAAGAAAGAAGCAGAACTGTCTGCTCATTGGGTAGACATTTTAGGAAAGAGGAAAAGTTATAACCGTATGGCGACTTCTGACGGCTTTTATGAGTATCGTACGCAGGAAATAAAAGGGTATTTCATCGTTACTTTCAAATATAACTTTCGTTTGATGATGTGATTTTTAGAAAAAAGTCGTATGTTTGCTACAGAACCATAAAACAAAATGTACTATGAGCGGTAATTATGTTATCAACATCGGTCGGCAACTAGGTAGCGGCGGAAAAGAAATAGGAGAGAAGTTGGCAGCCCGTTTGGGGATTGACTTCTACGATAAAGAGTTGATTAATCTGGCTTCTGAAGAAAGCGGGTTGTGCAAAGAATTTTTTGAAAAAGCGGATGAGAAAGCTTCGCAAGGTATTATTGGCGGATTGTTCGGAATGCGTTTCCCTTTTATCAGTGAAGGAGCTATGCCATGTAATAACTGTTTGAGTAATGATGCCCTGTTTAAAGTGCAAAGTGATGTGATTCGTCATCTGGCGGCAGAAAAATCTTGTGTCTTTGTCGGACGCTGTGCGGACTATATCCTGCGTGAACATCCTCGTTGTGCGAATGTTTTTATTTCAGCCTCTAAGGAAGATCGTATTGCGCGATTATGCGCCATGCATCATATTGATGCGGAAGCTGCAGAAGAAATGATAGAAAAAGCGGATAAGAGACGTTCGGAGTATTATAATTATTATAGTTATAAAACGTGGGGAGCAGCTGCTACTTATCACTTATGTGTCGATTCTTCTTCTTTGGGAGTTGAAGAGACAGTTCGGTTTATAGAAGAATTTGTAGTGAAGAAACTACAGCTTATATAATAGGCGTAGAAGAAGTCTATAAGAAAAAGAAATAAAGCCGGTATATTCCATTGAAGGATATGACCGGCTTTATTATTTATAAATAAAACATGATTTACATCATCGTTAATAATATCATCTGCCCCGTCAGAATACGGAGGAACATGGATAATGGGTAAACTGTAGAATACCCTACTGCCGGAGCATCTCCGGATGTTGTTTGATTGGCATAAGCCAATGCGGGCGGGTCGGTATTACTACCGGCTATCAATCCCATCAGGGTGAAGTAGTTTACCTTATAATATAATCTTGCGATAGCACCGATTATAAGCAACGGGATAACGGTGATAAGGAAACCACAACCTACGTATAGTAATCCGTCACCTTCGACTACCGTTTGCACAAAGTTGGCTCCGGCATCTATACCGACACTGGCAAGGAAGAGCACGATACCGATTTCGCGAAGCATCAGGTTGGCACTCATGGTGGTATAAGTCACTAAATGGAGCTTATGACCGAAACGTCCGATAAGAATAGCTACTACCAGCGGTCCGCCTGCCAAACCTAATTTCAAAGGAGTTGGCATACCGGGGAATGCTATAGGAAGGCTACCCAGAAGAATTCCTAAGAAGATACCAACGAAAATAGTCACAATGTTCGGTGTGTCCAGACGTTTTAACTGATTACCCAAAACACCTGCTACACGTTCAACTGCATCTTGCTGACCTACCACCATCACACGGTCACCTACCTGAAGTACCAGATTTGGATCGGCAAACAAGTCCATACCGGAACGGTTGATGCGGGTAACGTTCACTCCGTACATACTGCGAAAATGCATAGATCCTAAAGTCTTTCCGTTGATTTCCGGTTTAGTCACCAGAATACGGCGTGAAACCATGGGGAGGTCTTGTTTCTCCCAGTCGAGTTCCACTTCTTTACCGATAAATACGGTAATTGCAGGAGCATCTTCTTCTGAACAGACAATGAATAATTGATCCCCCATATTGAATATGGTTTCATGGTTGGGGATACTTACATGACCTTCATGACGAATACGGGAACAAACGAACTGGCGGCCTAAAAATTCCTTGATTTCAATCAAAGTTTTTCCGCTGATTGATTCATTGCGTACTTCCAGACTCATCATGTGAGGTTTGTGATGTGCATCTCCACTTTGGATTTTCAGACTTTCTTCCTCTTTAGCCATATTGACACGGAAGATGTAACGGATAGCAATGATTGAACCGATAATACCTACCACGCCCAGCGGATAAGCACACGCATATCCCAGTGCGATTTGTGGACCAGTGTAATTAAGCTGGTTCAATGCTTCATTGGCGGCACCAAGTCCCGGAGTGTTTGTGACAGCTCCATAGAGGATACCTACCATCATCGGCAGTTCTACCCGGCCGTTCCAGAGGTAGTAAAGCCCCAGTGCAACGGCAATATTTAACACTACGATGCCTACAGCCAACAGGTTCAATGTCATTCCTCCTTTTTTGAAAGAAGAGAAGAAAGATGGCCCCACCTGAAGACCGATACAGAATACGAACAAGATCAATCCGAATTCACGGATGAAATGTAGGATGTGTGTATCGGCTGTGAAGCCGAAATGTCCCATTAGGATGCCGGCAAACAAAACAAATGTGACGCCCAAAGATACTCCGAATATCTTTATCTTGCCCAAATACACTCCGGCTGCCACTACAAATGCGTAGAGAAGCACGATGTGAGCTACGGAGCTGGGGTCCCACAATAAACTTTGTAACCAATCCATAATATAGCAGTTTTTATAATGTTTTTCTAAAAACGGGTGCAAAATTACTCATAACATTGGAGCAAATCAAATAAATGGAGAACTAAAAAAATAAAGAATGAAGAATTTCTATACAGATTCTATGCGAGAGTGAGAGGTGTGCGAATTTTCTATAAAAAGAAGTTTTGTTTTAACTTATTGGTTATATTTGCATGTCGAACAACAGACAATTAGAAAGAGATAGATAAAAATAAAGACAATATTAATCTTGTTTTAATTTTAGATAAACTATGGCAGACAAAAAAGAAAAACTCTTCTCAGACTTTTCTCCTGTCTCCACCGAACAATGGATGGAGAAGGTTACAGCCGACTTGAAAGGTGCTGATTTTGAGAAGAAGCTCGTTTGGAAAACAAACGAAGGGTTTAAAGTGAAACCTTTCTACCGGATGGAAGATCTGGAGGGTTTAAAAACTACTGATGCGCTTCCCGGAGAGTTCCCTTATCTGAGAGGAACTAAAAAAGACAACAATGAGTGGTTGGTTCGCCAGGAAATCAGGGTAGAATGCCCCAAAGAGGCCAATGTAAAAGCACTGGACATCTTAAATAAGGGTGTTGATTCACTATCTTTCCATGTAAAAGCAAAAGAACTCAATGCGGAATATATCGAGACGCTGTTGAATGATATTCAGGCAGAGTGCGTTGAATTAAATTTCTCAACTTGCCAGGGGCATGTTGTGGAGTTGGCTAATTTGTTGGTGGCTTATTTCCAGAAGAAAGACTATGATGTGAAGAAGCTGAAAGGCTCTATCAATTATGATTTCTTCAATAAGATGCTGACTCGCGGTAAGGAAAAAGGGGATATGGTGCAGACAGCGAAAGCGTTGATCGAAGCTATCCAGCCGCTTCCTTTTTATCGTGTATTGAATGTAAATGCAATCTCATTAAACAATGCCGGTGCTTATATCTCTCAAGAGTTGGGTTATGCATTGGCTTGGGGTAATGAATACATGAATCAGTTGACTGATGCCGGTATTCCTGTTGCCGTAGTAGCTAAAAAGATAAAATTCAATTTCGGTATCAGTTCCAATTACTTCCTTGAAATTGCGAAGTTCCGTGCCGCACGTCTGTTGTGGGCAAATATCGTAGCTTCTTATAAACCTGAATGTCTGCGTGATTGCGATAATAAGGGAGCTAACGGTGAATGTCGTTGTGCAGCAAAAATGGCGGTTCATGCCGAAACTTCTACTTTTAATCTTACTTTGTTTGACGCACACGTGAATTTGCTTCGTACACAGACTGAAGCAATGAGTGCCGCTTTGGGTGGGGTCGATTCGATGACAGTCGTTCCGTTTGATAAGACTTATGAGACTCCGGATGAATTATCAGAACGTCTGGCTCGCAATCAACAACTATTGCTGAAAGAAGAATCTCATTTCGATAAAGTAATTGATCCGGCTGCCGGTTCTTATTATATTGAGAACCTGACTGTATCTATTGCTAAACAAGCGTGGGAACTTTTCCTTGCTACCGAAGAAGCAGGTGGCTTCTATGCCGCATTAAAAGCTGGTACGGTTCAGGCTGCAGTAAACGAAAGTAATAAAGCCCGTCATAAAGCAGTGGCACAGCGTCGTGAAATTCTGTTGGGTACTAACCAATTCCCGAATTTCAACGAAAAAGCCGGTGACAAGAAACCTGTGGAAGGAAAATGCTGCTGTGGAGGTGACTCTCATACTTGTGAGAAAGATGTGGATACATTGGTATTCGACCGTGCAGCCAGTGAGTTTGAAGCGTTACGTCTTGAAACGGAAGCATCGGGCAAACGTCCGAAGGCGTTCATGTTGACAATTGGTAATCTGGCGATGCGTCAGGCACGTGCGCAATATTCTTGTAACTTCCTGGCTTGTGCCGGTTATGAAGTAATCGATAATCTTGGATTTGAAACAGTAGAGGCAGGAGTAGAGGCAGCGATGGCTGCGAAAGCTGATATTGTTGTAATCTGTTCCAGCGATGATGAATATGCTGAATATGCAGTTCCTGCTTTCAAGGCCTTGAATGGTCGCGCTATGTTTATCGTTGCCGGTGCTCCGGCTTGTATGGATGACTTGAAAGCCGCAGGTATCGAAAACTTCATCCATGTTCGTGTCAACGTATTGGATACCTTGAAAGAGTTTAACGCTAAACTATTGAAGTAAGATGAGAAAAGATTTTAAAAACATCGATATATATGCCGCATTTCAGCCTGCTAATGGTGCTGAATGGCAAAAGGCTAACGGTATCTCCGCTGACTGGAAAACACCGGAACACATTGAAGTGAAGCCTGTTTATACAAAAGAAGACCTCGAAGGAATGGAACATCTCGGCTATGCTGCCGGACTTCCTCCTTATTTGCGTGGTCCGTATTCAGTAATGTACACCCTTCGTCCCTGGACCATCCGTCAGTATGCCGGATTCTCTACTGCCGAAGAATCCAATGCTTTCTATCGCCGTAATCTGGCTTCCGGTCAGAAAGGTTTGTCAGTAGCATTTGACTTGGCTACTCACCGCGGTTATGACCCCGACCACGAACGTGTAGTGGGTGACGTAGGTAAAGCAGGTGTATCTATCTGTTCATTGGAAAACATGAAGGTTTTGTTCGATGGTATTCCTTTGAATAAGATGTCTGTATCCATGACGATGAATGGTGCTGTACTTCCGATTATGGCATTCTATATCAATGCCGGTTTGGAACAAGGTGCTAAACTCGAAGAAATGGCAGGTACTATCCAGAACGATATTTTGAAAGAATTCATGGTGCGTAATACCTATATTTATCCGCCTGCATTCTCTATGAAGATTATTTCTGATATCTTCGAATACACTTCACAGAAGATGCCGAAGTTCAACTCTATTTCTATCTCCGGTTATCACATGCAGGAAGCAGGTGCTACCGCAGATATTGAGTTGGCTTATACATTGGCTGACGGTTTGGAATATCTCCGTGCCGGAACAGCAGCAGGTATTGATATTGATGCATTTGCTCCGCGTCTTTCTTTCTTCTGGGCAATCGGAACCAATCACTTCATGGAAATTGCCAAGATGCGTGCCGCACGTATGCTGTGGGCGAAGATTGTGAAACAGTTTAATCCGAAGAACCCGAAATCACTGGCCTTGCGTACTCACTCACAGACTTCCGGATGGTCATTGACGGAGCAAGATCCGTTCAACAATGTAGGACGTACCTGTATTGAGGCTATGGCTGCAGCTTTGGGACATACCCAATCTTTGCATACCAATGCATTGGATGAGGCTATTGCTCTTCCGACAGATTTCTCTGCACGTATCGCACGTAACACACAGATTTATATTCAGGAAGAAACTTACATCTGCAAGAACGTTGACCCATGGGGCGGCTCTTACTATGTAGAATCTCTGACGAACGAACTGGCACACAAGGCTTGGGAACATATTCAGGAAATTGAAAAACTGGGTGGTATGGCGAAAGCTATCGAAACAGGTATTCCTAAAATGCGTATCGAAGAAGCGGCTGCACGTACACAGGCTCGTATCGACAGCGGTCAGCAGACCATTGTGGGTGTGAACAAGTATCGTTTGGAAAAAGAAGCTCCGATTGATATCCTTGAAATTGATAATACGGCAGTTCGTCTTGAACAGATTGAAAACCTGAAACGTTTGAAAGAAGGACGTAATCAGGCTGAAGTGGACAAGGCATTAGCAGCTATCACTGAATGTGTGAAGACCGGCAAGGGTAACTTGCTTGAACTGGCAGTTGAAGCAGCTCGTGTTCGTGCTACTTTGGGCGAAATTTCTTATGCGTGCGAACAGGTTGTAGGACGTTATAAAGCAATAATTAGAACTATATCAGGCGTGTATTCATCAGAAAGTAAAAACGATAGCGACTTCAAGCGTGCTTGTGAACTGGCAGAGAAGTTTGCGAAAAAAGAGGGACGTCAACCTCGTATCATGGTTGCAAAGATGGGACAGGACGGTCATGACCGTGGTGCCAAGGTAGTAGCAACGGGTTATGCGGACTGTGGTTTCGACGTGGATATGGGACCGTTGTTCCAGACTCCGGCAGAAGCTGCTCGTGAAGCGGTAGAAAACGATGTTCATGTAGTAGGTGTTTCTTCACTGGCTGCCGGTCATAAGACATTGGTTCCGCAGATTATTGAAGAACTGAAGAAACTGGGACGTGAAGACATTGTGGTGATTGCCGGTGGTGTTATTCCTGCACAGGATTATGACTTCCTGTATAAGGCAGGTGTAGCTGCTATCTTTGGTCCGGGTACTCCGGTGGCGAAGGCTGCTTGTCAGATTTTGGAAATTCTGATGGATGAAGAATAACTTCTGAGATTCTTTAGAATCTTATAATATTCCCACCTTTTAGACTTGTTTTGGTTTAAAAGGTGGGATGTTTTTTTTGTTTGCATCCATTGCCTGAAATTAATTTTGCCTATATTTGCCCCGGGTTTCATAGTAAAAGACTCGACAGATGAACGAAACGATAGCAGAATTGGATATCCGTTTTGAGCAGTTTTATGCCGCTAACTTCCCTCGTGTGAAGAACTTTGCGAAGTTGTTGACCAAGTCGGAGGAGGATGCGGAAGACATTGCCCAGAATATATTTCTTAAGTTATGGACACGTCCTGAACTTTGGCAAGATCAGGAAACCATGACTGGTTATCTCTATACTGTGACTCGGAATGAAATATTCAACCTGTTCAAGCATCAGAAGGTAGAGCAGGAATATGAAGACAAAGTTTTGAAAGCCCAGTTGTTGGGTGAACTTTGTGACGAAGATTCCTCCCTGTTAGAAAATCTATACTATAAAGAAGTATTAATGCTTATTAGGATGACACTCAGTCAGTTGCCTGATCGCCGTAGACGGGTTTTTGAGATGAGCCGTTTTGAAGGACTTTCTCATAAAGAAATAGCAGATAAACTGCAAATCCCCTTGCGTACCGTAGAAGATCACATCTATAAAACATTGACGGAACTCCGCAAAGTGTTAATGTTTGTTATTCTATTCCGTCTTTTCCCGTAGTTGTCCTTGCTGAGTAGTGATATTTACGTAAGCGTTTCTAAACAGAACAATAAATATCACCTTATGAAGAATTATATTCGCGATGTAATCGACCGTTATATCAATCACGACTATCCGAAAGAAGTCGATCAGGATTTCCGTACATGGCTGACCGACGAAGAACGTGCCGATGAAAAAGATCATGAACTCAATCAACTTTGGGAGGCTACCGAATCGGCAACGACTTCCGGCTACCGTCATTCTTTGGAACGGATGCGTGAACTGACAGGCATCGGAACGAGGCGCAGGATACATTCTTTACGTACTCATCTGGTAGTGTGGCGCGTAGCGGCAGCTTTGTTGATTGCATTTTCTTCCGTTTCTATCTATCTGGCTTTGCAGAACCGGCAGGCACCAGATTTGTTGCAAGCATATATTCCTACCGCCGAGATGCGGAACATCACTTTGCCGGATGGTACGCAGGTATTGATTAATTCCCAAAGCACTTTACTTTATCCACAGCAATTTAAGGGTGATACCCGTTGTGTGTATCTTGTGGGAGAAGCCGGCTTCAAGGTGAAACGTGACGAAGAGCATCCTTTTATCGTGAAGTCCTCGGACTTTCAGGTGACGGCACTCGGAACGGAATTCAACGTGACAGCCTACCCCGACGAAGAGGAAGTGACAGCTACCCTGATTTCCGGAAAAGTGTTGGTAGAGTACAATAATCAGCAGGGGCAGGAGATCTTGAAGCCGAACGAGCAACTGGCTTATAACAAACGTACCCGCTCCGGAAACGTACTTCATCCTGATATGCAGGATGTCACTGCTTGGCAACGTGGCGAAATCGTTTTCCGCAGTATGACATTGGAAGAAATCTTCACCCGTCTCGAACGCAAATACCCTTACACCTTTGTTTATAGTTTCCGTAGTCTGAAAGAAGACCGGTTCAATCTTACTTTCGGGCAAAATGCTTCTATGGAAGAAGTGATGGATATTATCGCTCGTGTGACGGGAAATCTGGACTATAAAATAGTGGGAGACAAGTGCTATATTTCAGGCACCGGGGAAGGGCGTCTCCGGCACCGATGAAGATAGGCTCCGGTACCGGGGAAGACATGCTTCGGCACCGGGGAACAAAATAGAACTTGTAAACACTGAATATTAACCTTAAAATACATTGAGCCTATGTGGAAAAAATATCCGGGAGAAGCTGCAACCTTCCCCCGGATGTGAAATCGAAATTCTTACTATTAGCGTTAACCAGACGCTACTAAATTCGAGAATCTAACTTTATCTGTATAAACTAATACTAAGAAGATGCAGCAAATTTATGAATTTATAGCCAATAAGCAGGCAATCAGTCGAGTATTTATGCTTTTTTTGTGCTGTCTGCTCCTTTCTACCCCTACTTTTGCTCAAAGTAGTAATGCCCGGATTACGATCCATAAGAAAAACATATCGGTCATCGAGGCATTGAAAGAAGTGGAAAAACAAACGAAACTGTCCGTTGGTTACAACGAGTCGCAGTTGAAAAACAAACCCTCCATCGATTTGGCGTTGGAAAAAGCCACGTTGGAGAACTCTCTCACGGAAATCCTAAAAGGTACAGGATATACGTATCAGCTCAAAGGAAAATATGTCATCATCGTTCCACAAGAACAGAAAGCAACCGAAACTGCTTCCACCAAACGTATCACCGGACGCGTACTGGATGATAGCGGAGAACCGTTGATTGGTGTCAATGTACGTGTGGAAGGTACAAGCATTGGAACTATCACAAACATAGACGGTAACTTTTCGCTCGAAGCTCCTGCAGGAAGTGTGTTGAGTATCAGTTATGTAGGTTACACTCCACAGACGGTAAAAGTAACCGGACAGAATACATATAGCGTGCAACTGGCTTCGGATACAAAACTGTTGAGTGAAGTCGTTGTAACAGCACTTGGCATCAAACGCGAGCAGAAAGCATTGAGCTACAACGTACAGCAAGTAAAGTCCGACGAACTGACCCAAATTAAGGATGCTAATTTTGTAAACAGCCTGAATGGTAAAGTTGCGGGTGTTACTATCAATACGAGCTCTTCCGGTGTCGGTGGGGCAAGTAGAGTGGTGATGCGTGGAACAAAGTCTATTGAACAGAGTAGTAACGCCTTGTATGTGATTGACGGTATTCCGATGTATAATTTCGGTGGCGGAGGAGATACGGAATTTGGTTCAAAGGGAGCTACCGAGGCCATTGCTGATATTAATCCGGAAGATATAGAAAGCATTTCCGTACTGACTGGAGCGGCAGCTGCCGCCCTTTATGGTAGTAATGCGGCAAACGGTGCGATTGTGATTACTACAAAAAAAGGACAGGTAGGTAAGCTGCAAGTAGGTGTATCAAGTGGCATCGAATGGTTGAATGCTTTTAAGATGCCCGAGTTCCAGGACCGTTATGGTACAGGTAGTAATGGTAAAACAGGAAATTCCAATATTTATAGCTGGGGACCGAAGTTAAACTCGGCTGCTCAAACAGGATATGAGCCGGATGATTTTTTTGATACGGGTGCGGTATATACAAATTCCGTTACGTTGTCTACCGGAACGGATAAAAATCAGACTTTCTTTTCTGCGGCTGCCGTCAATTCGGCAGGGATGGTTCCCAACAATAGGTATAACAGATATAATTTCACTTTCCGCAATACGACCAGTTTCTTGAATGATAAGATGAAACTGGATGTAAGTGCAAGCTATATTCTTCAGAACGACCGTAATATGACCAATCAGGGGCAGTACTCCAATCCGTTGGTTTCTGCTTATCTTTTCCCTCGTGGGGATGATTTCTCTATAGTGAAGAATTTCGAGCGTTGGGATGAAGCCCGGAAAATTAGCGTACAGTTTTGGCCGCAGGGCGAAGGTGACCTTCGTATGCAGAATCCTTATTGGATTGCTTACCGTAATCTCCGTCTCAACAATAAGAAACGCTATATGGCTTCAGCAGGTTTGAGTTACCAGATTCTTGACTGGCTGAATGTGGCAGGGCGTGTCCGCATCGACAATACTCATAGCGAATATGAAGGCAAGCTTTATGCAAGCAGTAGCAACACGCTGACTGACGGTAGTTCACAAGGCCATTATACAGTAAATAACGGACAATATTCGCAGACTTATGCCGATGTGTTGGTGAATATTAATAAACGTATTCAGGATTTTACGATTGTAGCCAATATCGGTGCCAGTTATAGTGGAGTGACTAGTAAGGAATTGGGCTATGCGGGGCCTATACGAGAAACTGGTATTCCTAATCTGTTCAATGTTTACGACCTTGACAACGCAAAAAAACGTGCTACGCAGGTGGGTTGGCGCGAAGCGACCGAATCTATTTTTGCCAGTGCCGAAGTAGGGTGGAAAAGTATGCTTTATCTCACCGTTACAGGACGTAACGACTGGGCTTCGCAGCTGACACATTCTCCGCAGGCTTCATTCTTCTATCCTTCCGTAGGGCTTTCGGCTGTCATCACTGAAATGTTGAAACTGCCTGATTGGGTGGATTATCTTAAAGTACGCGGAGCGTTCAGTTCCGTAGGTAATCCTTATCCTCGTTTTCTTACCTATCCTACTTACTCGTATGATGCCAATAAGCAGGACTGGAAATCGCAGACGAATTATCCCATTGGTAAACTATACCCCGAGCGTACTGACTCATGGGAAGTAGGTCTGGATGCAACCCTGTTTAAAGATTTCAAATTGAGCGGATCTTTCTATTACGCCAATACTTATAATCAGACATTTGATCCTCGGCTTCCTGTTTCGTCAGGATATGACAAATTGTATGTACAGACCGGATATGTACGCAACTATGGTTTCGAGGCTATGTTGTCTTATGGGCATCGTTGGGGAGATTTCGGCTGGGACAGCAGCTTTACTTTCTCGGCCAACAAGAATGAAATCGTCGAACTAGTGAAGGATTATGTTCACCCGGAAACGGGCAAAACTTACAACGTCGATAAACTGGAACTCAAAACCGATGAAGGTCGCGGATTCGGAAAGGCGAAATTTATCCTGAAGGAAGGTGGTACGCTGGGCGATCTTTATACCCATGCCGATTTGAAGCGTGATATTAACGGTAATATCCTGATTGACGATAGCGGCAATGTGACAGCCATCGACAATGCCGGTGACATAAAGTTGGGAAGCGTACTTCCTAAGGCAAATTTAGCCTGGAATAATAGCTTCTCTTATAAAGGTATCAATGCCGGTTTCTTGTTGACAGCCCGTTTGGGCGGAATCGTTTATTCGGCAACACAGGCTTATCTTGATCTCTACGGAGTATCTGAAACATCTGCTGCCGCGCGTGATGCCGGAGGAGTATGGATAAACGGCCGTAGCCGCGTGAATCCGCAAAGCTTCTATGAAGTGGTAGCATCGCAGAGCGGATTGCCTACCTACTATACTTATAGTGCTACCAACCTGCGTCTGCAGGAGGCACATATCGGTTACACCGTTCCGCGCCGCTGGCTGGGCAATGTCTGTGATATCAATGTATCCCTTGTGGGCAGAAATCTCTGGATGATCTACTGTAAAGCTCCTTTCGATCCTGAAGCAGTAGCTACTACGAACAACTATTATCAGGGAATCGACTACTTCATGATGCCGAGTACCCGGAATATAGGATTTAACATAAAGATTAACTTCTAAATACTATGATGGACATGAAACGAATATATAACATTCTTCTGATAATGATCCTTTCATTATTTCTGCTTCCGTTGGGCGGTTGTTTCGACAGCGACATCAACCGGAGTATGTACGAAGCGGACGGAGAAGAAATGCAGCGTGAGAATCATATTGTAGGTGCTACGCTCAAAGGAATGCAGGGATTGGTGATTCCTACACGTGAACACCTTTACCAGTTTATGGATGCCATGGCAGGAGGAGCATACGGTGGTTATCTGGAAGGAATTGTAGACACTTGGGTGATGAAATTCTCTACTTTCAATCCCGAACAGGGATGGCTCAAATCCCCGTTTGCCGATCCGATTAAAGACATGTACCCGCAGTACCGCGATATGATGAACAAGACGGATGACCCTGTGGCTTTAGCTTTTGGTAAAATTCTCCGGGTGTGTATCATGCATCGTGTGACGGACATTTATGGTCCGATTCCTTATTCGAAGATGATGGATAATGATAATTCGGGTGAAGACCTGGCTGTCCCTTACGATTCGCAGGAGCAGGTATATACACAGATGCTGAAAGAACTGGAAGAAGCGGATAAAGTGTTGGAGGAAAACAAAGACCTGTCGTCCGAGGCTTTCCGCAAACTGGAAGACTTGTATTACGGAAATATTTCCAAATGGCGTAAGTTTGTACATTCCATGCAACTTCGCATTGCCATGCGTATGAGCTATGTCAATCCTACCGAGGCGCAACGTATTGCGCAGAAGGCTGTGGAAGCGGGAGTGATTGAATCGAATGAGGACAACGCCATGCTTCATGTGGCGGAGAACCGTTCGGAGTTGCTATTTAATAACTGGAATGACTACCGTATCAGTGCCGATTTAGTTTCTATTATGAAAGGTTATGAAGATCCGCGTTTGGATAAGATGTTTGTCAAAGGTGTGCAGACAGTCGATCAGGATGGCGAGAAAGTCGATGTATACGATTATTACGGTGTACGTATCGGCATATTTACCCAGAAGAAAGACGACATGATTAACCTTTACTCAAAGCAGGTGATTTCCAGCACCGATCCTTATCTCTGGATGAATGCGGCGGAGGTGACTTTCCTTCGTGCCGAGGGCGCGTTGCGTGGTTGGAATATGGGAGGCGATGCGCAGGCATTGTATGAAAAGGCTATTGCCCTTTCATTCGAAGAGCGTGGCGGAGCCACCGGAGCGGACCAATATGTGAAGGATGCGACGAAAAAGCCTATAGACTATGTGAACCCGATGGACGGGGCTGATATTAAGTATAGCCATCCGGCGGTAAGTACCATTACGATTGCCTGGGAACCTGGAGCGGAGTATTTCGAACGGAACCTGGAGCGTATCATTACTCAAAAATGGATTGCAATATTCCCGCTGGGGCTGGAAGCATGGGCGGAACATCGTCGTACGGGCTACCCGAAGTTGTTGCCTGCCGTGGAGAATAAAGACCCCAATAATAGTGTGAATGTAACAATCGGTCCCCGTCGTCTGCCTTTCCCTGCAGATGAATATACGGGAAATCCGAAATACATCGATCAAGCTGTAGAAATGCTGAATGGTCCCGATGCCGCAGGAACTAAACTTTGGTGGGATAAGAAAGACCATTCCATTGAGAATAGTCAATCTTCAAACTAGAACGAACCTTTAAATCAATGAGATTATGAAATATAAATCAATCTTTAAGTTATGCCTACTGACTACTTTCCTGTCGGTTGCCACCATCAGTTGCGACGACTGGACGGAAATGGAAATACACGATAGTCAGGTGAATGGGTTTAAGGAACAGAATCCGCAAGAATATGCGGCATATACGCAGAATCTTCGCGCATATAAAGCAACGAAACATGCTGTCGTTTATGCCCGGTTGGATAATGCTCCGGAAGTATCTACCGGTGAGAAGGACTTTCTCCGTGCGTTGCCGGACAGTATCGATATAGTGACGATGCGTAATGCCGACCGTCTGTCCGAATATGACCGGGAGGATATGAAGTTGGTACGTGAGGATTATGGTACGAAAGTGCTTTACTATATAGATTGCACGGCTAAAGATAAACTGAATACCTCTATTACTTCTGCTGTTGAGGCAGTGCGTACAGGGACATTTGACGGGCTTGCCCTCGGTTCGGAAGGCTCTGCGGTAGACGTCTCGGCGTTAAAGTCGCTACTGGATGCTTTGGGACAGACACCGTGTCTGTTAGTTTTTGAAGGTACCCCTTCCTTGTTGCCGGAAGCGCAGCGCAGCCTTTTCAACTATTTCGTACTTGATATTTCCGGTGCATCCGATGAATATGATATAGAAACCTCCGTATTTTATGCCACCGGATATGGCAAGGCCGCTCCGGACCGTCTGTTGTTGGCTGTCACTCCTGACGGTACATTGACCGACTATAACGGAGTGACGCGCAATGCCATCGCCGGTGCTGCTTACGGTGCTCTCAATATGGAAACACCATTGGGAGGTATTGCTATTTACAATATCTCTGCCGATTACTACGATACTGATATTATTTATAAACAGACCCGTGGAGGTATTCAATTCCTGAATCCTGCTTCGGCTCACTAAACGATGTAAGCTATGAGAATACATAAACTTTATCAGTGCTTTGCAGCCGCAGTTTTGCTACTTCTGCCGGTTGCCTGCGATAATACGGATTACAGCGAAAAGTCACCGTTCGATAATTCGGCATACTTGAATGTGGCTGCCAGTAAAAATACGGAGGCTTTCACTTTTAACCGTAAGGTGACAAGCCAAACGAAAGTCTTTAACGTGAACTTGACTTATCCGTCGGGGAATGACGTGAAGGTCAGTCTAAAGGTAGACCCTTCAATGATTAGCACCTATAATGCAAAGAATGATACTCACTATGAAGCACTTCCCGAAGCATATTACCAGCTGTCGACAGACGCGGTGACTATTCCGGCAGGGAAGACTACCTCCGAAGAAGTACGCATCAAGTTTCTGAAACTTGATGAATTGGAGATTGATGCTACCTATCTTTGTCCTCTTTCTATAGGAGGAGCCGAAGGAGTAGGCATCATGAACGGTTCACGCACAATGTATTACCTCGTGCGTCGTTCCAGTGCCATCACTACGGCAATGAACCTGAAGAACGTGTATGTTGCCGTTCCGGGATTCGACAAGGGAAGCCCTACCGCAGATGTAGTGAATAATCTGACAGCTATTACAATGGAAGCAATCATACGGATTAACCAGTTTGATGATGAAACAGATATTTCCTCCATAATGGGTATCGAGCAGTATTTGTGTGTGCGTTTGGGAGATACGAGCTTCCCCCGTCAGCAGTTGCAGGTTCAGACCCCTGTGGGTAAATTTCCTACTGCCGACAAAAAACTCCAACTTCAAGCGGGAGAGTGGTATCACATCGCATTGACGTGGGATTTGAATACGCAGGTGATTGCTTTCTATGTGAATGGAAAATTGCAAAGCAGGGAAGAAGGACACGGCAAGAGCGATGTAACAACCATTAGTTTGGGGGATAAACTGGCGGATGATGACACAGGCAATGGCGGTGACTTTAATTTCTATTTCGGACGCTCGTACGGACAATCTAACGACATTAGCCGTCAGTTAAACGGTGATATTTGTGAAGCCCGTATATGGAGCGTGGCACGTACCGAACAGCAAATCTATGAGAATATGTATAATATCGATGACCCGGCAGCCGAATCTGATTTACAGGCTTACTGGAAATTTGACGAAGGTACAGGGAATTCTATTATAGATCGGACCGGACACCATAATGATGCGAAGATGATTCCATACTTTACGGATGGAACCTATACACAGCCACGTCCGAAAACGGAAGCAGAGTTATGGCCCAGTGGTGTGGAAGTGCCTATAATGAATAAATAAGTCAAAGTGGTTATAAACTAAAAACGAATGACGATATGAAACGAATATTAAAATATATCTGGCTTTGGGGGTTGCTGTCTTTATGCGTTTCTTCTTGTGAGGAAGAAGCAGCTGTAATCAATCCTGATGTTTCGCATGATAAACCGACCGAAGTGGTTATAGGTGATTCACCAAGACTGTGCAGCGAGTTGCAGACAGATAATCAACAGGTGTTCCTTATAGTTACTGATAAAGAGAATGAGGTCGTAACAGACCAAGTGTCTGTTGTACTGAAAGAAGCCGCTACGGGAACGAAGAATTTGACAGTGGTGGTAGATAAAGATTTCGATGTGGAAGCTTTCCAATTAGCATATACCAACTCGAATTACACATTGTTACCGGATAATGCTTATGAATTGGGCAATGGTGGTAGTCTGACAATTGCTGCCGGAGCTATGCAATCGGGTAAGATGACTTTAATTCTTAAGGGATGGATGTTACCGGTTCCAGAAAATTTTAATTTAGGAGCTTCTCAGTATTTACTTCCTCTTAAAATAAAGGAAGATGGTAAATATCAAACATTGCTTTATCGTATCAACTGGACAAATGGAAAGCATCGTTTGACTTCATCCAGGAAAGGATATACTTGTATAGGATATGTTGATACTGAAAAGATGAGTCCTTTGGTAAGTTCTGTGTATTGGTTGCAAGAAAATTCTATGGATGGCGATTATACTAAACTATCTCAACTTTTTGATGTTGTAAATCTGCTAAGAGCTACTGTTGGTGCAGGAGGTGAACTGAAATTGAATGCAGACATAAGTCATGTGCTGAAAAATGCAGATAAGTATATCCGTCCCTTGCAGTTAATGGGCATGAAAGTTTGTCTGACGGTGAAAAATAGTTCAGATATAGGCTTTTGTCATCTGACAGATGGTGAGATTGATAATTTGGTAGCACAAGTGAAGATCGCAGTGGAATTGTATGGATTGGATGGCATCGATCTTTGGGACGATAGTGATGAATATGGAGCAGATGGAATAAAGAACGCTAGTGCCTACCCAAAATTAATAAAAGCTTTGCGTGGGGCATTATCAAAGGAAACTATGTTAACGGTTGCTGATAAGGGGGAAGCGACAGCAACCTTTTTTGACAAAGAAAAATGTGGTGGTATAGAAGTTGGCAAATACATTGATTATGCTTACAATGGATATATAAATCAATATTCTATTCCTTTTTGGACTGATTTTGAAGTGCCTGAAACTGAATGGATGATTTGTGGACGACAACCATTTGCCGGGCTAGAAAAGAATCGTTTTGTGTGTTTTACTCAAAATTTCACTCAGAAACTTACAGATATCTATGGTGAAGATGAAGCTTATCTCAACTTTTTACTAGATATGGAGGGTACCGGTAGTTTTCCAGGACTTATAGTTTTTAATGAGAGCAAAAAAGGGTATATTGCTTATGATTTACGTGATAATATAAGAGGAATGGAGGATCTTATAAGAGCTCCAATGGAAGATATGCAATTTTTATATGATCCTAATTTTGAAACTCAAGTACTTAAAAATCCTCACGAGGCTGGTGCAGTTGGAAATGATGCTGATAATACTTATTTCCGTAAAGACTGGTAACAGCTTAAGATGCTAATTCTCCATATTGAGAATCCATAAACCTTTTCTGGTGGCTATTATTTATTCTTTTGATAATAAAGTAGTATATCAGAATTCGTAATCAAACAGTTCTCAGTCATCTCGGACTGGCTGATGGCGAATATGTCTGTAATTTATAGTTGAATACAACAAAATAACTTTTTTACTAATAAATTGAATAATGAAGAATGTATTGAAAATCTGGTTAGTCGACAACACTGTAACCGTCGACAACAAAGACGATAAGATCGGTCAGCTCGAATCGTCCGGTAATCTCTCGTTGCAGGACATACTCGATGAGATGCACAAGGAAGACACCGGGCTCCGTCCCGAAACCATCGAGCACGTCGTGAAGCTCTACAACCGTGTTGTGAGCGATCTCATCCTTAGCGGATATAGTGTCAACACCGGTCTTTACCACGCCGTAGCGCAACTCCGCGGTGTTATCGATGGCGGAAAATGGAATCCCGAGAAGAACTCCGTCTACGTCTCCTTCACCCAAGACAAAGAACTGCGTGAAGCTATCGCCCAAACCTCTATCAGTATTTTGGGCGAACGCCAAAGCGTGATGTACGTTGCCGGATTCTCACCTGCCACCGCCACTGCAGGCCGTCCGTTCACAGTCAATGGCCGTATGTTGAAAATTGCAGGTACGGATTCTTCCGTCGGCATCACTATCACCGACAGCAAAGAACAAACCACACCTGTCGACCTCAATATGTTGGCCGTCAACAACCCGTCACAACTCACATTCATTGTTCCTGCCGGTCTGGCCGATGGCGAATATACCCTCACCGTCACTACACAGTATGCAGGAAGCACGCTCCTGAAGACACCCCGAACCGCTATCGCTACTTTCTACGTCGGCACGAAACCCGATGCAGGAGGCGGCTCCGGTTCCGGTGGTAGCGAAGGCGGTGGAGGAGAGGCTCCCGATCCTGCGGCATAAATGTTCTCTTGGCCTGGCGGAGCAATGTCCCGCCAGGTTTATGCAGAGAGGCTGCATAGCTCTATACACGCATCATGTATAGAGTTGTGCAGCCTTCGTGTATAGGGCTATACATGCTAAATGCATAACTTTGATCTTTTTCTCTGTTTTGCCCTCTTTTTCATCAAAGACTTATGTATATAGCCATAATTGAGCTTGGTATTTATTTATCTTTTTCGCATTATCTTTTTTATGGTACTAATTTATTAGTACTTTTGTCTTTACCGAAAGAAAAGATCAACGATTATGGCAAGAATAACGATTCCATACGCAGTGGCCGACTTCGCAGAAATGCGTGAACGTGGCTTTTATTATGTTGATAAGACAAATTACATTCCGGGGCTTGAAGACTATAATGCTCCCATCTTTCTCCGTCCCCGTCGTTTCGGGAAAAGTCTGCTCATCTCCATGTTGGCCCACTACTACGACCGTACGAAAGCGAATCGTTTTGAAGAACTTTTTGGCGGCACCTGGATTGGCGAACATCCTACGGAAGAACATAATCAATATTTGGTGATTCGTTATGACTTCTCGGCTATGGTGATGGCGGATGATATGGAAGGGGTGGTACAGAACTTCAATGACCTGAATTGTGGACCCGTGGAAGTTACGGTAGAACATAACCGAGACCTGTTTGGTGATTTTCAGTTTACAACTCGAGGAAATGCTGTGCAGATGTTGGAGGAACTTTTGGGTTATATCAGCTCACATGGATTGCCTAAAGCATATATATTGATTGACGAATACGATAACTTCACCAATCAACTGCTTACTTCCTATAATGACTCACTTTATGAGGAAGTAACCACTAGTGATAGTTTTCTTCTCACCTTTTTTAAAGTTATCAAAGCGGGTATCGGCGAAGGCACGATTCGCACTTGTTTCTGCACAGGCGTATTGCCTGTCATCATGGACGACCTGACCAGCGGGTACAACATTGCGGAAATCCTCACATTCAAACCCGTTTTTTTGAATATGCTCGGCTTCACCTATGAAGAAACGAAAACATACTTGCGCTATGTACTTGATAAATATGCTCCCGGTGCAAGCGAAGAACGCTTCGAGGAAATCTGGCAGCTTATTGTGAACAACTACGACGGTTATCGTTTTAGCCCTGTCGGTGAACGTCTTTTTAACTCCACTATCTTAACTTATTTTTTTAAGAAATTTGCCGCTAATGCCGGAAGTATTCCCTCCGAACTGATCGATGAGAACCTGCGTACGGACATCAACTGGATTCGCCGCCTGACTCTTTCGCAGAACAACGCCAAAGAGATGCTCGATGCCCTGGTGATAGGCGGTGAATTGTCATACAACGTCAGAGATCTGTCCGGCAAATTCAACAAGAAGAAATTTTTTGAGAAAGAATTCTATCCCGTCAGCCTGTTCTACTTAGGTATGACTACCCTGAAGAGTGCATACCGCATGGTGCTCCCCAACATGACCATGCGCAGCATCTACATGGATTATTACAACCAACTGAACAAGATCGAAGGTAACGCCAGTCGTTACGTCCCGGTTTATGAACTTTATGATTCCAATCGTAGTTTTGAACCCCTTGTGCAGAACTATTTCGAGCAATATCTGGGACAATTCCCCGCACAGGTTTTCGATAAGATCAACGAGAACTTTATCCGTTGTTCTTTCTACGAGCTTGTCTCCCGCTATTTGAGCCATTGTTACACTTTTGCCATCGAACAAAATAACTCCGTCGGTCGTTCGGATTTTGAAATGATCGGCATCCCCGGCACGGATTATTACACGGACGATCGCGTGGTGGAATTTAAATACTATCGTTCCAAAGATGCCGACCGTATGCTTGCGCTCACCGAACCGCTGGTAGAACACGTAGAGCAAGTGAAAGGTTATGCCGCAGATACAAAAAGAAAATTCCCCAATTACCATGTTCGTTCGTACATTGTGTATATCTGTGCCAACAAAGGGTGGAAGTGTTGGGAGGTTTAATATGAATCATTTGTAGATAAATATGAGGAAGAAGTAATTATACTCTCTTATTCCTCGGGTAGCCATCGACTGACATTTCGTGTGTCAGTACTGAATTCTATTCCAACCTTTTTGACTTCCCGTTCATCTGCCTGATAAGGGATAAGATATCCTTTATCTTCGATTTGCTGTAATGCTTGCTCGGCTGTGCCATTTAGTTTGAATTCGAATACATAAATATACTTCGGTGTTTTGACAACTGCATCAGCCCGTCCTTTTGCACTGCGTACTTCTGCTTGTGTGAACTGTCCCATGAGTTTGAATATCAGATAGAAAACAGTCTGGTAATGCCGCTCTGTCTGGTCATTCAGTTCGTAAGGTATATCGGCAAAGAAGGCTTGAAGGCGGGTTAGAAAAGCATTGATATTGCCACTTTCCAACTCATGGACAAATTTGCCAATATAGAAATCTTGCTCATTATCGGGAATATTAGAGTAGAATGGCAGAAGGAAATTCATAAAGCCATATCTCACTTCATCATTGGGAAAAGCAAGTTGATAAGTCTTGAAACGAGGGTCGTATTCTTTAATCGTCAGATACCCGCTTTGATAAATCAGCGGAATAGGATTCCTGCTTTCTGCCCGGTACTCGTTGAATGACGCTGCGTTTGCTTCCACTCCGTCAATGAGCGTTCGCAGGTCATAGTTGCTATCCATCAGCATCTTGACAAGGAAAGTAGGAGTGCCTGTCTGAAACCAGTAATTCTCAAATTTATATCCATCGAACACATTTAATACACTGAACGGATTGAACATGCCTTCTGCATATTCACAGAAATGATACCCGTCGTAAAGTGAGGTCATCTTATGGATTGTATCTTCTGGTGTCATCCGGTTGTATGAGGCCAGCTTATCCAATTCCGGAGTGAATGTATCTATCAGTTCCTGCTTGGTGATGCCGCAAATGGTGGCATAAGGCGGTTTCATGCTGATATCATTCAGTTGATTCAAATCACTGAATACACTGACTTGTGAGAATTTGGTAACACCTGTCAGAAATACGAAACGCAGATAGCGGTCAGCACTTTTCAATACTCCATAGAATGCTTTTAGCATTTTGCGGTATTCTTCAAACAAGGGCAGATTATCCAGAGCTTGCAAAAGAGGTTTGTCATATTCGTCTACTAATACGACTACTTGCTTTCCGGTTTGCACACATGCGCGTTCTATAATATAGGCGAATCGTTCTTCCGGTTGTCGATCTTGCTTTTCGGTTCCGTAGATTGCTTCCCATTTTTCCAGATGTTGGTTGAGCATCGCTATCAGATCTGCCGGAGAATCATACTTGCGTGCATTCAAGTCAATATGAAAAACCGGATAGACTTGCCAGTCAACTTCCATTTGTGAGATGGCTAGTCCTTCGAATAAGTCCTTGCGTCCCAGAAAGTAAGCCTCGAAAGTGGAAATCAGCAGGCTTTTTCCGAAACGTCGGGGACGGCTAAGGAAATAGGGGATGCTTGTGGACACCATTTTTCCGACAAGGGCGGTTTTATCTACATACAGATAATTTCCTTTGCGGATTTTCTCGAAAGTTTGTATTCCGATGGGCAATTTGCGGTTTAAATCAATCATACTTGTTCTTTGTTATAAGAATTCTACTCTTGCAAAGGTAACATATTTTGTGGGATATTGTTCTTTTAGACAAATATTCGTGTAACTTTGCAAATTGATAGTTTAAAAACAAGAAGAGAAAAAATGATAGTTTGCATAGCCGAAAAGCCGTCTGTAGCACGTGATATAGCCGAAGTACTCGGCGCTCATACCAGAAAAGAAGGATATATAGAAGGAAACGGATACCAGGTGACCTGGACATTCGGGCATCTTTGTACCCTGAAGGAGCCACATGAATACACCCCTAACTGGAAATCATGGAGCTTGAGCAGTCTGCCGATGATTCCGCCACGTTTCGGTATCAAGCTGATTGGGCATGATCCGGGTATTGAGAAGCAGTTTCATGTGATAGAGTGGCTGATGCAGAATGCGGATGAAATCATCAATTGCGGTGATGCCGGGCAGGAGGGAGAATTGATTCAGCGCTGGGTGATGCAAAAAGCTGGCGCACGCTGTCCGGTGAAGCGCCTGTGGATTTCTTCGTTGACGGAAGAAGCTATTCGTGAAGGATTCTCGAAACTGAAAGACCAAGCTGAATTTCAATCACTTTACGAAGCCGGTCTTTCCCGTGCGATGGGTGATTGGCTGTTGGGAATGAACGCTACCCGTCTTTATACCCTTAAATACGGTCAAAACAAACAGGTGCTCTCTATCGGTCGTGTACAGACACCGACGCTGGCATTGATTGTCAACCGTCAATTGGAGATAGCCAATTTTGAACCTAAACAATATTGGGAACTGAAAACAAACTATCGTAATACTACTTTCTCTGCACTCATTCGCAAAAGTGATGAAGAAATTGCCGCGGAAGAGGAAAAGAACGGCGGAAAAAAGAAAATAGATAACCCGGGCATCGACCCTATTGCCAACCGGGAAGAAGGCGAAGCATTGGTAGAACGTATTAAAGACCTACCTTTTGTAGTCACCAATGTCGGCAAGAAAGACGGGAAGGAATACGCTCCACGTTTGTTCGATTTGACTTCCCTTCAGGTAGAATGTAACAAGAAATTCGCTTATTCAGCCGATGAAACACTGAAACTGATCCAGTCTCTTTATGAGAAGAAAGTGGCTACCTATCCGCGTGTGGATACCACTTTCTTGAGCGATGATATTTATCCGAAATGTCCTGCTATCCTGAAAGGACTCCGTGATTACGAAGTCTTGACAGCTCCGTTAGCTGGCACTACACTTCTTAAATCAAAAAAGGTATTTGACAACTCGAAAGTGACGGATCACCATGCCATTATCCCAACCGGAGTCTATGCTCAAAACTTGACGGATATGGAACGTCGTGTCTACGACTTGATAGCCCGTCGTTTTATAGCCGTGTTCTATCCGGACTGTAAAATTTCTACTACCACCGTAATGGGAGAAGTGGATAAGATAGAGTTTCGGGTAACCGGAAAACAAATTCTGGAACCGGGATGGCGTGTCGTGTTTGCCAAGGAAGTAAAAGACCCTACTGAAGAAAAAGAGGAAGAGGATGAAAATGTACTTCCTGCTTTTGTGAAGGGTGAAAGTGGTCCTCATATTCCGGACCTGAATGAAAAATGGACACAGCCGCCCAGACCTTATACTGAAGCAACCTTGCTTCGTGCAATGGAAACAGCCGGAAAACTGGTGGACAATGATGAACTTCGCGATGCTTTGAAAGAGAATGGTATCGGTCGTCCGTCTACCCGTGCTGCAATCATTGAGACGTTGTTCAAGCGAAATTATATCCGTAAGGAAAGAAAGAACCTGATTGCCACCCCGACAGGAGTGGAGTTGGTGCAGCTTATTCACGAAGAATTATTGAAATCGGCAGAATTGACAGGTATTTGGGAAAAGAAGTTGCGTGAGATTGAAAAGAAAACATACGATGCCCGCCAGTTCCTCGAAGAACTAAAGCAGATGGTTTCAGAGATCGTAATGAGTGTACTTTCTGATAATACGAATCGACGCATAACTATTCAGGACGCAGTTGCTGCAAAAGCCGAAGAGAAAGAGAAGAAAGAACCTAAAAAGCGTGAACGAAAACCGAGTACACCGAAAGAAAAGAAACCAAAAGCGGAAAAAACGACGAATGAAGTGAAGACTGATTCGCCCGGTTCTCCTGCTCCGGTGGCCATGGCAGCTTCAACTCCTTCTGCAGCAGGTGAGGTAGATGCGTTTGTAGGTCAACCCTGTCCACTTTGTGGTAAAGGAACCATCATTAAAGGGAAGACTGCTTACGGGTGTTCGGAATGGAGAAATGGATGTACTTTCCGGAAGAATTTCTAATTTTCTGCACAGTAACGAGGTAAAGTGTATGGCTGAAATAGTTTAGTGGAAAACTACTTGATTTATAGAAAAATACATTATATTTGTACATAAATCTATATGGACTACTATGAACCGTTTTGCAAACTACTACAAGAAGATATTCTCGCAAGAGTATATAGATCGCACCATTTCGGGCGGTATCAAGTCACAGCTCACCTTGCTACTCGTTACCATTGCTACGGCGCTGGCTATCTTTTTTATTATCGCGATGCTCTTTTCCATCCAATTGCATGGACACGAGGAATGGGGAGAAAGGCTCTGGGCAGTGTACAACAACTTTGTCGATCCCGGTAACCAAATAGAAGAGACTGCCTGGCCTAACAGGATATTAGTGGGGCTTATCAGCATTTCGGGATCCGTTTTACTGGGCGGTGTGCTCATCTCTACTATCTCTAATATTATAGAGCGGCGTGTGGGAGTGGTATACGCGGGGCGAATGACCTACCGTAATATAAAAAATCATTATGTACTGATCGGATTCAACGAATTGTCTATCAATATGATACGTGAACTGTATGACGAATGTCCTTCGGCACGTATTTTGCTGATGAGCGGTATGGAGTCGGCAACGGTGCGGCATCGTATACAGTCGGCCCTGCCTGTTGAAGTTGAGCGACAAGTGCTTGTTTACTTTGGCAACATTGAGTCGATCGAAGAACTTCAGCGGTTGAACATAGAGAGTGCTATTGAAGTATATGTGCTGGGTGATGAAGAACGTTACGGGCGCGATGCTAAAAATATAGCTATTATGCACTTGGTAAGTACTCTGCGTGGTAAATGTTCTGATGGTAAGATGATGCCTGTGTATGTACAGTTTGATAGCATCCCTTCGTATTCTAACATACAGAAAATGAATCTGCCGCCCGAAGTCTTTTGTATAGAAGGCAAGCCTAATATTTTCTTTCGGCCCTTTAATCTCCATGAAAACTTGGCCCGGCAGCTATGGAGCCTTTATGGAGCTGATTGTGAAAGGCGTTATGATCCGCTGGATTACCGCCCCATAAGCATTACACAACAACCTGATGGAAGTTGGAGCGCTACCAGTCAAGACTATGTGCATCTGGTTATCGTGGGATTCAATCGAGTGGGACGCTCGCTGCTACTCGAAGCATTGCGTATCTGCCATTATGCCAATTATGATGACCGCCTGCCTGCGGATGAACGTATACGTACTCGTATCACTTTAGTGGATCGCGAGATGGAGGCACAGAAAGACTACTTCAAAGCTCAATTCCCCTATATAGAGAGTCAAATAGATGATATTGAGGTGGAATATTGCCATGACGATATTTGCAGTACTGCTATGCGTACCCGTCTGCAACAATGGGCACAAAATAAGCATTGTATGCTTACAGTGGCCATTTGTGTGCATGATCCTGATTTGAGTCTTTCATTAGGACTCAACTTACCACATGAAGTTTATCAGTATCAGTGTCGTGTGCTGATCCGTCAGGAGTTTAATAATGATTTGTCGTCGATGGTGGACGACGAGAAGGGACGCTATCGCTATGTCAAGGTGTTTGGTATGGTAGACAGGGGAATAAAGAAAAACATCTTGCAAGATAAACTGGCTTTGTATGTGAATTACTTATACGATTGTTGTTATGTTGATGAAAGCCTCAAACAAAAAGAGGTATTGAAGAAGATGTATGAATCCTATGGTAACCACTCTGCCGACTTTATTTTGATGAACCACCAGGCGCAGTATTTGTGGAATAAACTAAGCGAACCACTACGTTGGGCTAATCGCTATCAGCTGGATGCCTATAGTGTATTTTGTCGCACACTGGGCTACGGCATCAGACGGAGTGACCACTCACCGGCACACATATCCGAATCTATGTTCAATGAAGATCTGCCAGCTCAAGTTTTATATCTGTTAGTACGCATGGAGAAGTACCGATGGAATGCCGAGCGTACGGTGGCCGGTTGGAAACGTGCTAAGGTGAAGGATAAGGTATTTTTGCAACATCCTCTTATTATGCCTTTCTACGAACTACTACAAAAGCATCCCGAAGAGGTAGAGAAGGATGCTGATGTTATTTATAATCTGCCCTACATACTGGCATTGGGAGGATATGAGCTTTATAGATTGGCTGATCAATAGACCATTTAGTATTTGTATATAACGACACAACATTTTAATACATGAAAAACGTGAAAGTCTTTATTGCTTCATCGGCAGAACTCGATGAAGATAAATTGCAGATGGACCTCTACTTTTCACAGAAAAATAAGGGATATAGGAAACGTGCCATTTGCTTCGAACAGCGTACCTGGCGTGATTTTCCCAGCTACCTTTCCGAGGAGCATTTGCAGAATAGGTATGATGATTACATTCGCCAATGTGATATTGTGATTTTTCTTTTCCACACTCGTTTGGGGCAATATACGCTACGCGAACTGCAAGTAGCTTTTGAACAAGTGAAGGCGAGTGGTGGTAAACGTCCCAAAATTTACATTTATGCTAAACGCGATGAGCATGGTACGGCACTACTAGAGAAACTAAAGCAATATAGTGAGCAAGAATATGGACACTTCTGTGATACTTATGCCGACTACAATGAATTGTTTCATCACTTTGACTATCAGTTAACGCAACTGGAAAACGAAGGTTTCATACGTCCCGATCCTGTAGACTTGCCACGCGTGAGACGTTTTGTACTGCTTTGTTTGCTGCCTGTGGTGATAGTGGCTCTCTTCTTGCTGGCCTATCAGTTGTGGCAACCTGTGACGTTTAGGGTCGAACTAAAGGAGAATATAGCTACCACACTGCCTTTCCGGGGAGCTACGCTTACGCTGAAGTATGCCGATGTAGTGGAAACCCGTGAACTGGCTACGTTGCAAGAGGTGGTGGAATTTGAAGGCATCAACCGCAAACATGCTTGGCTCGACGACTTCACGCTAAGTTTCAAAGCTAAGGGCTATATGGCTGTAGATACTACACTAAGTTACACCCATGTTTGCTCTCTGAACATCTGTCGTAATAATGATGCTGGCGTGCTGAAAGGGATAGTGACTGATGAAGAGAGGAGACCCGTAGCCGATGCTCATGTTCAGGTACTGGACTACTCTGCACAGACCGGAGCCGATGGCTCCTTCCTGATAGAGGTGCCATTATCGCAGCAAGCCATTAGTTATCGTCTCACAGTGATGAAAGAAGGCTTCGAAATCTGGGATTACAATGGGGTAGCTCCGTCGCCTACCGAGCAGATGCGCATAGCCTTGCGCAAAAAATAGTATAACCTTCAAACAATAGTGTACTCATGAAAAAAATCCTGCTTACAGTTGTGCTCTGTGTAGCTACTCTTTTGGTTGTACGTGCACAGAGTCAACGCGGTACTGTAGTAATACAAAATTCGGGCAAAAAAGCCTTGCCGCAAGTGAATATAGTGATAGAGGGGGCTACACCCACTACCAGTGATGCACGGGGGTGTTTTGAGGTACAACTACCCAATCATATAGAGGGGCAACGGCTGCTTATACAACAGATAGCCTATCGTGACTGGGTGGTGGTCAATCAACACATGGTGAACCAATGGGTATATGCACCTACTAAAAACTATCGGGTGGATATGTGTGCTAAAGAGGAGTATACAGCTAGAGTAGAGCAATTCTACCAAATAGGTAAAACCAATGCGAAGGCTAAGTACACTAGTGCCATGGCGCAGCTTAAACAACTCAAAGAGGAAGGTAAAGTGAGTAGCGACCGTTATATGCAGCGTCGGAAAGAGATACAAGCAGCCCTGAACAATGCGCAAGAAATGTTGGATTGTTATGTTCCCTTGTTAGTAGCTATTAATACAGATTATTTGGAGCCTATAGAGAAACAGGCACAGCAGCTAGTGACACAGGGAAAACTCGATGAGGCTATCGGCCTGTACGAAGGATTACAATTGGAAAAGAAGTTGGCGCATGACCTTAGCCTAAAGAAACAGTGGGATGAAGATATTGAAGACATGATACCCACCTTAGAACGATTTGCGCAAACATTGGTACTGCAAGGTGGTGAGGAGAGTTATCAAAAGGCGGGAAAGTTGTTTAAAATGATAGCCGACAGCAGCCCTACGCACATGAATCGTAATGCCGACTATGCGAACTTCGCTTATCATCAGAGAAACTTTACGGATGCCGAGATTTACTACAAGAAAGCGGTTGCACATAGCAAAATGCCCTATGATCTCTTGGATTGGTACACTAAGTTGGGGCTTATCTATGATGATGTGAACCGTTTGGACGAGAGCTTTGCTTATTTTAACAAAGCGATACAGGTGCTTGATAAGCTACCTAGAAACATGTTGGCTACAGCAGAACTTGCCGTAAACCTCAATATCAATTTCTCGGTTCTACTCCTTAAGATAGTGCGTAAAAGTGCAGATAACGAAAAAAAGAAGGGGTGCCAATTGGCACTTAATATGCTTAAGGAGGCTGTGAATATCCTGTTAGCTCTGGGACCTACGCAGATGCAAGATTACGAATCGAAACTCATGGTTTGTTATCAAGACATGGCTGTTTTCTATAGAATAATTGACGACAAGAAAGGACTGGCACAAGTTCAAGCGGGTATCGACAAACTCAATATGACTAGTGCGGAAGCCGATACACAACTAGACTATTGGGTGTCAAAGGTAAATCATGCTCACTACAATCAAAAATATGCCGAGATGTTGGCTGCTTGTCAGAAAGCTGATGAGGTTGTAGAAAAATTGTATCGTAACAATCCCCGTCAGTATAAGATAGAGCGTATCACTGTCTATCAGTTGTTGGCTGCCGCCTACTATGAGTTAGACCGGTATGTTGAGGCGGTGAGCGTTGATGAAGAGGGATTGGCTATTTTCAATACCCTTCCTGACGAGGAGAAAGATATGCAGCGTGAACTCTATTATAACTTATATTACAATCTTTATCAGTGCTACTATTACACCCAACAGTATAATGAAGCTTATGATGCTATTGAAAAAATCCATCCATATTTGAAGATTGAGGAGCCGCAATATGCTGTAAGTATATGGTTTACAGCTCTCAATGCTGCTTATAATTTGGGACGTTATGAAATTTTGGAATATGGAAAAGAGATTCTCGAAACTCTTAAAGTGTGTCAAGATAATAAGACTTTTTATTCAAAGGTCAATGCTTGTTATGCTTTGCTGGGGGCACTCTTTTTTAATATCGGTCATGTCGATACAGCTCTTCATTTCTACAACCTTAGCGATCAGTGCGCTACTCAGCACGGACATACGCGTATGTTGGCTTACAATAAACTCAACCGTTTGTCACTTAGTCTTATGTGTCATCGGGCGCAGGAAGTTATTGCCAGTGCTCCGGCTATAGCAAACGAATTAAAGAAACGGCAGGCCAATGACGACAGTTTTGCACAGTTGAAGTATGTTCAAATGATGGCTCACATGATGCTGGGGCAATGGGACGAAGCTAAGCGCATCTCGCAACTCATGAATCAGATGCCGGCGCAAGACGTTGCAGCCGGACGTGCTCGCTCATCGTTGGCACAGGCAGTATTATGTATGAACATCAAACAGGAGGCGAAATCCTACTTTGACCGCTTCGCGGCCGAGGTCGAGGATGTGCGCAGGTATAGCCTCTTTAGTTATTATGAGTTGATGTCTGATTACTATTTTTTGTGTCTCTATTATGCTATACAAGACAAACAATATAAACAGGCTAATGATATAATTTCTAAACTGTCCGATGTTGTGAATGGTTTGACCGAGGAATCTCCTATTCGAGGTGCCTATATGCAAATACTGTTGCTGAATAAATGTGGAGACTTGGCTTACTTCACTCACCAATATCACAAGACTCTTGATGCATACGAAAATGCTATCTCTTCATTTTATGAATATCATGCAAACTCAAATGTGCAATGTTATACTTATATGTATGGTTGGGTGTCGTCATTACTACTAGATAATGACTTTTATAAAACAGAACAAACCATGCGGCAGATGAAAACTGCTCGTCAGGGATTCATTCAACAGGCTTTTATGCTGGCACTTTACGCTTTACATACTGATGTCGAGGCGGGTAAGGAACTGGTAGCTCATCTCAAAACTCGTAAGCTGCGTGGAAGTGAAGAATATTATGCTCCTGTTTTGTTGCTTTATGGTAAACAGATGAAAGACCATATAAATCAAGACTATCAACCCACACTTAATCTACTTATTCAATTGTTGTCATGAAAAAGTTTTTGTTGTTTGCTTTCTGTGGGTTATGTGGCTTTAGTATCCATGCTCAAGTTACGCTCAAGGGCGTGGCGGTGAAAATGAATTCTGCCTTTACTCCTGTAGAAGGGGTAGAGGTTGTTATGCAGGGTAGTGTGCCTACTCTCACCGATGGGGCAGGTACTTTTATACTGAAACTACCTCAAATGGAACCGGGCGATCTTCTTTTCGACATTCGCATTAGTAAACAGGGGATGGAAATCGTTAATCTCAAAGAGGTGGAACAGTGGGTGGCAAGCGAAGATATACTCTATAAAGTAGTACTTTGCCCGAAAGGATATATTGAGCAGAGTAGACGTAAATTTTATAACATTGGTAAAAGTCATTATCAGCGAGAGTATGAACGTAAACTACAGGAACTTCGTGTGACACGTGAGTTGCAGCAAGCAGATGCTACTGCTTTTGAACAAGAAATGGCACAACTCAATCAGGAGTATGACAAGCGTATGAAGTTGCTGGATTACTATGCCGATAAGTTTGCGCGTATTAACAAGGACGAATTATCAGCTATGGAGCGGCAAGCGTTGGCATTAGTGGAGAAGGGTGACATTGATGGTGCTATACACATCTATGAGGCATCGGGCATTGTGGAGCAATTTAGTAATAAGGTGGCGCAACGTGATTCATTGCAACAGTCATTGCAAACTACTCGTAAGCTCATTAAACAGCAATTAATGTGGTACGAAAAGGAGGGGGGAAGCGCATCTCAAGAAAAAGCTATCCAGCTTAAGCAGGCATTACAACAATTAGAGGAAAAGTACAAACAGAATGAATAAGAAAGAAAATGCTTCCTGCGATGATAGCTATCATGCGTCGAAAACCAAGAACTTCTTTCCTTATTGAATCAATTCCTTTTTTTCATTAAAATCCTCTTTCTTGTGAGCAATAATTGTGGCATATTTGTTATTTATAAATGAGAGTATCAATTATTTAAATAGAAAGAATATGAAGAAAGGATTAGTAGGAGTTGCATTGGTGTTGGCTACCGTCTCTTGGGGGAGTATACAGCCTGTGGAAGCATGTACGCGTGCAGTGTACATAGGTCCTGACCAGATGGTGATAACGGGGCGTACCATGGACTGGAAAGAAGATATCATGACGAATATCTATGTGTTTCCACGTGGTATTCAGCGTGCGGGACATAACAAGGATAAAACGGTGAACTGGACTGTCAAATACGGAAGTGTAATTGCCACAGGATATGATATTGGTACTTGCGATGGAATGAATGAGAAAGGATTGGTGGCGAGCCTGCTTTTCTTGCCGGAATCTATTTACTCTCTTCCCGGTGATACCCGTCCGGCAATGGGAATCAGCATTTGGACACAGTACGTACTCGATAACTTTGCTACGGTACGCGAAGCCGTGGATGAACTGAAAAAAGAGACTTTCCGGATTGATGCTCCCCGTATGCCGAATGGGGGACCGGAATCTACCTTACATCTGGCTATAACCGATGAAACAGGAAATACGGCTGTATTGGAATATCTGGATGGAAAATTAAGTATTCACGAAGGGAAAGAATACCGGGTGATGACAAATTCTCCCCGATATGACTATCAGTTGGCTATTAATGATTATTGGAAAGAAATTGGTGGCTTACAGATGCTACCGGGAACAAATCGTGCGAGTGACCGCTTTGTCAGGGCTTCTTTCTACATTCATGCCATTCCGCAAACTGCTGATGCAAAAATTGCAGTTCCCAGTGTATTGAGTGTGATGCGTAATGTTTCCGTGCCATTTGGTATTAATACGCCGGAAAAGCCTTATATTTCTTCTACCCGTTGGCGTTCCGTTTCCGATCAGAAAAATAAAGTGTATTATTTCGAATCTACTTTGACACCGAATATGTTTTGGCTGGACCTGAAGAAAATTGATTTTAGTCCGAAAGCAGGGATTAAGAAATTGTCTCTGACAAAGGGAGAGATTTATGCAGGTGATGCAGTGAAGGATTTGAAAGACAGTCAATCGTTTACTTTCCTTTTCCAGACTCCGGTCATGTAATTTGTTGGTATCTGTAAATATATAAAAAGAGCGGTGGACAGGTTTGTAATCAAACACTTGTCCATCGCTCTTTTTTATATACCGTTTATAATTAGACTTTTTGTCTGTCCGCTTTATCGTCTGGCGTATTCTTGATGAAATTCAATGACTGCCTCTATCCCTTTACGGAAAATATCCAGTGAAAAGTTTTCGTTTGGTGAATGGATGGCGTCTGATTCCAAACCGAATCCCATCAATACAGTTTTGATTCCCAATACTTGTTCAAAAGTAGAAATGATAGGAATACTACCACCACGGCGTACTGCCAGCGGTTTCTTTCCGAAAGCAATTTCAAAGCCTTTTTCGGCAGCCTGATAAGCAGAAAGCGAAATCGGGCATACGTATCCTTGTCCTCCATGCATTGGAGTCACTTTCACCTGAACAGTTTCCGGAGCAATGCTTGAAATATACTCTGCAAACATCTGCGAAATCTTATGATGATCCTGATGCGGAACCAACCGGCAGGAAACTTTGGCATACGCCTTTGAAGGAAGTACGGTTTTAGAACCTTCTCCCGTATATCCGCCCCAAATGCCACATACGTCAAAAGACGGACGACAGCTGTTACGTTCCAATGTGCTGTATCCTTTTTCTCCGAAAAGCTCTTTTACGCCGATTGCTTCTTTGTATTTCTTTTCGTCAAAAGGAATATGCGCAATCATTTCCCGTTCGGCTTGCGGAACTTCTTCCACATCGTCATAGAATCCGGGAACGGTAATCCGTCCGTCGGCATCCGTCACCTTACTGATAATCTGGCAAAGTGTGTTGATGGGATTAGCCACCGCACCGCCGAAATGTCCGGAATGTAAGTCCCGGTTCGGTCCGGTCACTTCTATTTCCCAATAAGCCAGTCCGCGAAGACCGGTTGTTAAAGACGGAAGTTCAGCTCCCAGCATACTCGTATCCGAGACAAGGATGACATCTGCTTTCAGTAACTCTTTGTGTTCTTCGCAGAAAGCCTCCAGGCTGGGTGAGCCTATTTCTTCTTCACCTTCGAAGATGAATTTTACATTATTCTTCAGTAAATCGTTTTTAAGCAGATACTCGAACGCCTTTACCTGGATGAATGATTGTCCTTTGTCGTCATCTGCTCCACGTGCCCAAATATATCCGTCCCGTATTTCCGGTTCGAACGGCTGGCTTTTCCAAAGCTCCAGCGGTTCGGTCGGCATTACATCGTAATGAGCATAAACCAATACAGTCTTTGCGTCCGGATCGACCATCTTTTGAGCGAAAACAATCGGATTACCCTTTGAGGGCATCACCAATGCTTCATCTGCTCCGGCTTCAAGTAACAACTGCGCCCAGCGTTCCGCACAAGCCAGCATATCATCGTGATGCTCCGGCAGAGCACTGATACTGGGGATGCGGATGAGGCTGAACAGGTCATTCATCATTTCTGGCTCGTGCGCTATTATGTATTTCTGAATTTCGTTCATTACAGTTGCGTCGTTTTATCCAGTAAGTAATAATCAAGTATAGTCATGGCGGCCATTGCTTCTACGATAGGCACGGCACGGGGCAGTACACAAGCGTCATGGCGTCCGCGTGCTTTCAGGGTGGTGTCGATACCATCAATGTTGACGGTTTCCTGTTCCATCAGCAACGTTGCAATCGGTTTGAATACTACACGGAAATAAATATCCTGACCATTACTCAATCCTCCCTGGATACCTCCGGAGTGGTTGGTATGTGTCTCGATGCGTCCGTTGTTATTATAGAAAACATCGTTCTGTTCGGAACCTTTCATTTTTAGTCCTTTGAATCCTTCGCCGTATTCGAATGCTTTGGCAGCGTTAATGCTTAACATGGCGTTACCCAAGGCAGCATGGAGTTTGCCGAAAACAGGTTGTCCAAGTCCGATGGGGCATCCCTTGATGACGCAGGTCAGTGTGCCACCGATGGTGTCGCCTTCTCCTTTCACCTTATATATAAGGTCTGCCATTTCTTTTGCTTTTTCCGGGTCCGGACAACGTACATCGTTTGTTTCTATCAAATCAAGATCGTAATCCGAGTAAGTACCCTCCAATTTGATAGGACCTACCTGCGAAGTATAGGCAGTGATATTGATACCCAGTTGACGAAGTGCTAACTTAGCCAATGCGCCGGCTACCACGCGCGAAATCGTTTCGCGTGCGGAAGAACGTCCGCCGCCACGGTGGTCACGGATTCCGTACTTCACTGTGTACGTGTAATCAGCGTGTGAAGGACGATATACATTTTTCAGATTGTTGTAGTCATTGGAGTGTTGGTTTTCATTCCAAACGATAAAACCAATAGGGCATCCGGTGGATTTCCCCTCAAAAATACCTGAAAGAAACTCAACTTTATCAGCTTCTTTACGTGCAGTGGTAAGAATGGATTGTCCCGGACGGCGACGATTAAGTTCTTGTTGTACAAATTCTTCGTCGATGACAATTCCTGCCGGAAATCCGTCAATCACTCCTCCAACTCCTTTTCCATGAGACTCACCGAAACTTGTGAGCCGAAAGATATTGCCAAATGAATTAAACATAGTTGTGGCTTTTTTAAAATTACTATATGCAAATATAACAAAGTTTTCGATAAGAAAGTTGTGAACTCGAAATATCTTCGAAAAAGGAAGCATATTGAACCTTTTTTCTTCTTTTTAGTTTATAAGGGACGAAATTTATTATAATAACTAAACCAAAGACGTATGAAAAAGAATCTATTGTATTTATTGGCATTGGTCTGCTCTCTTACTTTCTTTGCTGCTTGTAGCAGTGACGATGACGACAGTGATAACAAGAATAATGGGAATCCTCCTGAAGAGGAAGCTGTGATAACGGCTCCGGATGTAGTCGGAACGTATTGGGGAAATCTGGATATATCCATGATACCGGATGGTTCTGACCAGGAAATTGTCATAGGAGATGGAATAGAGAAGTTTATCACCCTATCGCAGGTCAGCAATACGGAGGTGAAGATTGAATTGAAGGAGTTTGAATTGTTCATCAATCAACAGATTCTGAAGTTTGGAGATATTGTTGTTGATAAGTGTGAAGTGAAGAAAGGGGAAGGTGTGTCTACATTTACCGGACAGCAAGACCTTACGTTTGAGGGAAATGCCGCTGCTTTGGGTACCTGTCCTGTAACTGTTACGGGAACGGTAGAAGATGGAAATGCAGACATGACCATTAACGTGAAAGTGCCTACATTGCAACAGACTGTAAAAGTGACCTATTCTGGAGTGAAACAGGTGGCGGAGTCTGGTGGAAATTAATTCCTTGTTCACCACAGATTACACAGATTAACACAGATTGATTTATAAGTCATAGACTATCAATATAAATAATCTGTGCTAATCTGTGTAATCTGTGGTGAGACTTAAAATGCGTACCCAAAACCTATATTCAAATAGATAGGATACATTGCAAAAGTGATTGTATTAAAATCGCTTTTAAATATATCGTTCAATCCCCAGGTGAGATCAGCATACACATTGAGGTGCTTGAAAGCTCGCCATCCGGCTCCCACCTGTAATCCCCACTGGAAATGTCTCAAGTCGTCCGAGAAATCGTAGGTTGCAATTTTGCCGTCGGTAAACTCTACTTTCGGACCGGTAGGATCATCCTCCCGCAAATATCCTTCGTACACATGACCTGAAAATTCTCTTGAAAGCAGATACGAGAAATAAGGTCCGGCTTTGATGTTCCATCGGTTACTTAGTTTGTAGGTAGCCATTAGAGGTATAGTCAGTCCGGCGGTATGTACTTTGGTTTTCACTCCGCCCGTCCATACTCCGCTGATTCTTTCACCTCCTTGTCCGAGAATTTCCATATTGTAATTTTTCACGGTGGCTTCGGTGGTCATTGCTTTGTTTTCGAGCCGGAGTCCGACTATGATTCCGAGTTTGTTCTGAACGGCAATCCATTTGGTTACTTCGCCCCCTATGCTGATGGCCAGTGTCGGGTTATATCCGTCAATCGAACGGATTTCTACCGGAAGGGGAAGCGGGGCTGTGCCGCCAATGCTGAAACCTGCTTTGATTTCATATTCCAGTCCGTGAAGGGCGGAACGGATCAGCGTTTCATTTCGGTCTACCTGTGAATAGCCAGGGAGAGCTATTCCTATACAGGCTAATAAACTGAATATATACGGATAGATTTTCATCATTATGGTTGTTATAAAGTTATTTAATTCCGTTCGTTTGATAATGTGCACGTTTTGTGTGGGTACATTGCTTGAGTGTATTATGAGGTATTGTTATGGAAAATCCTTCATCGAAATCCCGCTAATTTTCCGAGTGATAGATTAATTCGGCCTCGTCGATCAGTAATGTACTTCCGATTGCTCCGTTAAAATGATCTCCTTCCAGACTTGAGGTAAACACAATGGCTATATTATATTTCCCATCCCTTAGCTTCTCCTTATCAATGAATTTTCCGGGGAGAGTGGTGAAAGGAAGTTTAAAGTAAGTCCATTCGTTCGTTTCTTTGGCATTATTAATCCGTGCTGTTGAAACCAGGTTCGGACTGGTGAATGTATTTGTTCCGTCGAGAGTGGGAACAGATTCACTGGTTTCGTACATGATGGCATATATGTCACAGATGTCCCGTTTCCCGTTCACAGGTTTTCCTCCTTCTGTAAACTGATCTCCTGCTTTGTATTTATAATAACCAGCCAGATAAGTGGGTACATGCCGGAAAGGAAGGCCGAATTTAGTCGCTTTCAGTGGATTGCTCATTGCGTTACTCACATCGAAAGAACCAATAAACAGATTTCCTGCTGCAATAGGCATTCCTGCTATCTGACCGAAGAATCCGGTACTGCGTGTCACTAAGGAGAGGCATTTGCCGGCTTTTCCGTCCGTTATTTGGAAAGTGGGATAATCATCGGCTGTTTTGGCTACTCCGGTCATGGCATAACCCGCATTTCCGCTGGCCCATTCCATGACGACCTTATCTCTTTCGCGTTCTACAAATATGTAGTACTTCTTTCCGCCCAGTGTATCTTCGAAGTTATAGTTCGTGGCAAGTTCCGTGTCGATCACTGATACTGTATATGCTTTTTTCCAAATACCGTCGGCAGCTGTGACAGTATATTCCTGTGGGGTATTGAAATTTCGTTCTGTGCCGCTAAGTGGACTGATCGTAGCTCCTGGAGTCAATGTAAATTCAGGTTTGAGTTCTGAAATATCAGTTCCCGGACCGACAAAGATAGTTATGGAATTATTGTTAATAATAGGGCTGGTTGTCATGGCTACTCCCGGTAGTATACAACTTAATATGTCTGCTTCTGCATTGAGAGCTTCTTCGCGGATGCATGAAGAGGAAACAATAGCTAGTAGCAAATAGACAATTACGTGTTTTGCTTTCATTTTTCTATCAATTCTTTCTGTTAAAGTTTGGTATATGGGAGATTTTATAACAATATGAGATTTTATTTGTTCATTATAGAATGTTGGAAAAGAAAGAATTTCCTATTTTTGTGGAATCAAAACTTATAAGTCTATGACTGAATCAGAAAGAAGGCAAATTATAGAATTGATTAAGAAGGAGGTCATTCCGGCTATCGGATGTACGGAACCTATCGCAGTAGCACTTTGTGTAGCTAAAGCTGCCGAAACACTGGGAGCGAAACCGGAAAAGATAGAAGTCCTGTTAAGTGCTAATATATTAAAGAATGCCATGGGAGTCGGAATACCGGGAACGGGTATGGTCGGGCTTCCCATAGCGGTTGCTTTGGGTGCGTTGATTGGCAAATCAGATTATCAGTTGGAGGTATTGAGAGATTGTACGCCGGAAGCGGTGGAACAGGGAAAACTGTTTATCGCAGAAAAACGGATTTGTATTTCTCTAAAAGAAGATATTACGGAAAAGCTTTATATCGAAGTAATCTGTAAAACGGAAGATAAAACGGCTAAAGCCATCATTGCCGGTGGACATACTACCTTTATATATATAGCCAAAAATGAACAAACGTTGCTCGACAAGCAACAGACAGTCAGCGAGAAAGAGGAAGAGGCTTCGCCCGAACTAAACTTGCGTAAAGTATATGACTTTGCACTGACTGCTCCGCTGGATGAAATCCGTTTCATCCTTGACACAGCCCGTTTGAACAAAGCTGCTGCCGAACAAGCCTTTAAAGGTAACTACGGACATTCTTTAGGGAAAATGCTTCGGGGAACTTATGAACATAAAGTGATGGGGGATAGCGTGTTTTCTCATATCCTCTCTTATACGTCGGCTGCCTGCGACGCCCGTATGGCCGGTGCTATGATTCCTGTAATGAGTAATTCCGGCAGTGGTAATCAGGGGATATCCGCTACACTTCCTGTCGTTGTCTTTGCAGAAGAAAACGGAAAAAGTGAAGAAGAACTGATTCGTGCTTTAATGCTTAGCCATCTCACTGTTATATATATCAAACAAAGTTTGGGACGTCTGTCTGCTTTGTGTGGTTGTGTGGTAGCTGCCACAGGTTCCAGTTGTGGAATCACCTGGTTAATGGGAGGAAACTACAATCAGGTTGCTTTCGCTGTTCAAAACATGATTGCCAATCTGACAGGAATGATTTGTGACGGCGCAAAACCGAGTTGTGCTTTGAAGGTAACTACCGGAGTTTCGACAGCCGTACTGTCTGCCATGATGGCAATGGAAGACCGTTGTGTGACTTCCGTAGAAGGAATTATAGATGAAGATGTAGACCAAAGTATCCGTAACCTGACAAGAATCGGCTCGCAAGCCATGAACGAAACGGATAAAATGGTACTTGACATCATGACGCACAAAGGATGCTGATTTTAAGTATCAAGTATTAAGTATTAGGCATTAAGTATTAGCCGGAATGACGGCATAAAAAAAGTATTAAGTATTAAAACTCCGGCTATATCCGCACGAAATTAATACTTAATACTTTATACTTAATACTTCAATTAATGACAGTGTCCACCTTCGCAACCGCAGTCGTCGCCACAGCCATCACCGCAGCTGTCGCATCCGCAACCGCAACCACCTTCGCCACTCATCATTTTCACCAATTCCTGGATTTCTTCGTTGGTAGCAGGACGGCTTTCCAGTATTTCACCTTCGAAAATCAGGTCGGCACCAGCCAACGGGTGATTGAGGTCAACTACTACAACATCCGGTTTGATTTCTACTACGCTGGCATTCACGCGCTGACCGTCGCCAGTCATCAAAGGTACGATGTTACCTTCTTTAATACGTTCGCTGTCAAACTTGCCATCTATTTCAAAAATATTTTTGGGGAGGTCAATAACGTGTTGTTCGTCATATTGTCCGTAAGCCTTATCTGCCGGAATGGTAAAATCAAATTTATCACCTTTAGAAAGAGCAGTTATCTGATTTTCGAAATCTTCGAGTGTTGTTCCTAATCCTGAAATGAATTGAAAGGGATGTTCTGCTTTTGCTTCTTCGAACAACTCTTTTTCACCATCTTCCATTGTATATAGTTTGTATGCAACGGTAATGTACTTGTTTTCTACTGTTTCCATCTGATCTTTTTTGTTTCTGATTAATAATTCCCGTAAATACGGGTCTACAAAGATACGAATTATTTGCTTGTACTCCGGTATAGGGAGGGTAAATTTCAGATTATTAAGTGCTTTTGTCAGAAAAAGAAAGTGAGGCGCGCAGTTAGATAATAGTTGTAAATTCAACCTTTAAGTGATAAAATAGAGAAATAATACCTCTCTTTTCTTACAATTATTCGCTTTTAAGTGATTTTTTTCTTCGATTTGTTTGGATATAATAAAAAAGCCCTTACCTTTGCAGCACGAAAATAAAGAAAAGAAGATATGAATATGTTACATACATCTATTAACCTAGCAGTCCTGCATATTATTCGCGTCGTGGTGGTCCCATCAAGAGCGTGAGAAAGGTTTTTGTGTTGTATGTGTTCGTACCATAAAAGATAGAATTTAGAGCCTTTCTCACTTGTGTGAGGAAGGCTCTTTAATTAAAAGATAGATTGAAATGAAAAAGCAATTACGCAGTTCGTTTAGTACACAAGGCCGTCGGATGGCGGGAGCCCGTGCATTGTGGGCAGCCAACGGCATGAAGAAGAATCAGATGGGTAAACCCATTATCGCTATCGTCAATTCGTTCACACAGTTTGTCCCGGGGCATGTACACCTACATGAAATCGGTCAGCTGGTGAAGGCAGAGATTGAGAAGCTGGGATGCTTCGCTGCGGAATTCAATACAATAGCTATCGACGATGGTATAGCAATGGGACATGACGGTATGCTTTATTCGCTTCCTTCACGTGACATCATTGCAGACAGCGTAGAATATATGGTCAATGCGCACAAGGCAGATGCAATGGTATGTATCAGCAATTGCGATAAGATCACTCCCGGAATGTTGATGGCGGCTATGCGTCTGAATATCCCTGCCGTATTTGTATCGGGTGGTCCGATGGAAGCGGGAGAATGGAATGGCCAGCACCTGGATTTGATCGATGCGATGATTAAATCGGCCGACGAAAGTGTTAGCGATCAGGAAGTAGCGAATATCGAGCAAAATGCTTGTCCTACTTGCGGATGCTGCTCCGGTATGTTTACCGCCAACTCGATGAACTGCCTGAATGAAGCAATCGGACTGGCTCTTCCCGGCAACGGAACCATTGTAGCGACACACGAAAACCGTACGCAACTTTTCAAAGACGCTGCGGAACTGATCGTGAAAAATGCAAAATTATATTATGAAGAAGGAGACGAAAGTGTACTTCCCCGTAGCATCGCTACCCGTCAGGCTTTCCTGAACGCCATGACGCTGGATATAGCAATGGGGGGATCTACCAATACGGTTCTTCACTTGTTGGCCGTTGCTCACGAAGCAGAGGTAGACTTCAAGATGGATGATATCGACATGCTTTCCCGCAAGGCTCCTTGTCTCTGCAAGGTGGCTCCCAATACACAGAAATATCATATTCAAGATGTAAACCGTGCCGGTGGTATCATTGCCATTATGGACGAACTGGCAAAGGGCGGTTTGATAGATACATCCGTTCGTCGGGTAGACGGAATGTCACTGGCAGAAGCCATTAACGAATATTCAATCACCAGCCCGAATGTGAGCGAAAAGGCAATTAAAAAATATTCGAGTGCAGCCGGAAATAGATTCAATCTCGTACTTGGTTCACAGGGCATGTACTATAAGGAACTGGATAAGGACCGTGCAAACGGATGTATTCGTGACTTGGAACATGCTTACAGCAAAGACGGCGGACTGGCCGTATTGAAAGGTAATATTGCTCAAGATGGTTGTGTAGTAAAAACAGCAGGTGTAGACGAAAGTATCTGGAAGTTTACCGGACCTGCCAAAGTATTTGATTCGCAAGAAGCAGCCTGTGAAGGCATCCTCGGAGGTCGAGTCGTCAGTGGCGACGTCGTCGTCATCACGCACGAAGGTCCGAAGGGTGGTCCCGGTATGCAGGAAATGCTTTATCCTACCTCTTATATAAAATCCCGTCATCTCGGAAAAGAATGTGCTTTGATTACCGACGGACGTTTCAGCGGTGGAACTTCCGGATTGAGTATCGGACATATTTCTCCTGAAGCGGCAGCTGGAGGCAATATCGGAAAAATTGTAGACGGAGACATTATCGAAATCGATATTCCGGCCCGGAAGATTAACGTGCGACTGACGGATGAAGAACTGGCGGCCCGTCCGATGACTCCTGTTACTCGTGACCGTTATGTACCGAAGAGCCTGAAGGCGTATGCCAGCATGGTAAGCTCTGCCGATAAGGGAGCAGTGAGAATTATATAATATAGTTGGTGATAGTTGATAGGTAATAGTTAGCTGCGCAGCACTTAGCGCAATGATTGTAAACCATTCATTTTCAACTGTCATTTCTCAACTATCATTTATCATTTATCAACTATCAACTAATATGAAAGATTTAATAACAGGTGCAGAGGCTTTGATGCGCTCCTTGGAACATCAGGGAGTGACTACCATCTTTGGTTACCCCGGTGGTTCTATTATGCCGGTATTCGATGCCTTGTACGATCATCAAAATATATTGAATCATATCTTGGTTCGTCACGAACAGGGAGCTGCCCATGCCGCACAGGGTTATGCCCGTGTATCGGGTGATGTAGGTGTTTGCCTGGTGACGAGCGGTCCCGGAGCAACCAATACGGTAACAGGCATTGCGGATGCGATGATCGATAGTACGCCTATCGTAGTGATTGCCGGACAGGTCGGAACAGGCTTTCTTGGGACGGATGCTTTTCAGGAAGTTGACTTGGTAGGTATCACCCAGCCAATCACTAAATGGAGTTATCAGATTCGCCGTGCGGAAGATGTAGCCTGGGCGGTAGCACGTGCGTTTTACATTGCCCGTAGTGGTCGTCCGGGGCCGGTGGTACTGGACTTTGCCAAAAATGCGCAAGTAGAGAAAACGAAATACGAACCGACGAAAGTCGATTTTATCCGTAGCTATGTTCCTGTTCCCGATACGGACGAGGAGTCTGTACAGGCTGCTGCCGAACTGATTAATAACGCTGAACGTCCGCTTGTATTGGTTGGACAAGGTGTTGAACTGGGAAATGCACAGAGCGAATTGCGCGAGTTTATCGAAAAAGCGGATATGCCTGCGGGTTGTACGCTGCTCGGGCTTTCGGCTTTGCCAACAGAACATCCGTTGAATAAAGGTATGTTGGGTATGCACGGCAATCTGGGACCGAATATCAATACCAATAAATGTGATGTGCTGATTGCTGTCGGTATGCGTTTTGACGACCGTGTGACCGGTAATTTGGCTACTTATGCCAAACAGGCAAAAGTGATTCATTTTGATATCGATCCTGCGGAAGTTAATAAGAATGTAAAGGTAGATGTAGCTGTATTGGGAGATTGCAAGGAAACACTGGCTTCTGTGACGAAACTTCTGAAAAAGCACACTCATACCGAATGGATTGATAGCTTCAAAGAATATGAGAAAGTAGAGGAGGAAAAAGTAATCCGTCCTGAACTTCATCCTGCCACAAACTCGTTGAGTATGGGGGAAGTGGTACGTGCGGTAAGTGACGCTACTCACCATGAAGCTGTTTTGGTAACAGATGTAGGTCAAAATCAGATGATATCTGCACGCTACTTTAAATATACGAAAGAACGCAGTATCATTACTTCCGGAGGACTTGGAACAATGGGCTTCGGGCTTCCCGCAGCTATCGGGGCAACTTTCGGAGCACCGGAACGTACCGTATGCGTATTTATGGGAGATGGCGGACTGCAAATGAATATTCAGGAACTGGGTACGATTATGGAGCAGAAGGCTCCGGTGAAGATTATCTGCCTGAACAATAATTACCTCGGAAACGTACGTCAGTGGCAAGCTATGTTTTTCAACCGTCGCTATTCGTTTACCCCGATGTTGAATCCGGATTATATGAAAGTGGCCTCGGCTTATGATATTCCTTCCAAACGTGCTTTCACTCGTGAAGAACTGAAGGAAGCTATTGCTGAAATGCTGGCAACGGACGGTCCGTTCCTGCTCGAAGCTTGCGTGGTGGAAGAAGGCAATGTTTTGCCGATGACTCCTCCAGGTGGTTCGGTAAACCAGATGTTGCTGGAGTGCTAGGAGAAGTTGAGAGTTGAGAATGGAGAGTTGAGGGTTCGCATTTAAAAAATTAGAGTTATGAGTGATAAAACGTTATATACAATCATTGTTCATTCGGAGAATATAGCCGGGTTGCTGAATCAGGTAACTGCTGTATTTACCCGTCGGCAAATAAATATTGAGAGTCTGAATGTATCTGCTTCTTCTATTAAAGGTGTACATAAGTATACAATAACAGCCTGGACTGATAAGGACATCATTGAGAAGGTAGTGAAACAGATCGAAAAGAAGATCGACGTGATTCAGGCACATTATTTCACAGAGGATGAAATTTATTTCCACGAGATTGCATTATATAAGGTGTCTACTCCTGCTTTTCAGGAGAATCCGGAAGCATCCAAGCTGATCCGTAGATACAATGCACGTATAGTGGAAGTCAATCCGGTATTTTCCATTGTCGAGAAAAATGGAATGAGCGAAGATATAACTTCGCTCTATGGTGAACTGAAGGCTTTGAATTGTGTTTTGCAGTTTGTTCGTTCGGGACGTGTAGCGATTACTACCAGCTGTTTTGAACGGGTGAATGAGTTTCTCGATGGACGGGAAGCTATGTATAACCAAAGTAAAAACCAATAAGAATAATGAATGAAGAAAATAGAATAGGGACTTATCAGTTTGTGGCAGAACCGTTCCATGTTGACTTCAACGGACGTCTGACTATGGGGGTACTGGGAAATCATCTGCTGAATTGTGCAGGTTTTCACGCCAATGACCGTGGTTTTGGTATTGCAACGCTGAATGAGGACAATTACACATGGGTGCTTTCACGTCTGGCTATTGAGTTGGATGAAATGCCTTATCAGTATGAGAATTTCTCGGTTCAGACGTGGGTGGAAAATGTCTACCGCTTGTTTACGGACCGTAATTTTGCTATTATTGATAAGGATGGGAAGAAGATTGGCTACGCACGTTCCGTATGGGCAATGATTAATCTTAATACCCGCAAGCCTGCCGACTTGCTGACCTTGCACGGAGGAAGTATCGTAGACTATGTTTGTGATGAACCTTGCCCTATTGAAAAGCCTTCACGCATCAAAGTGACAAGCGATCAGCCGATAGCTACCCTGACGGCAAAATACAGTGATATAGATATTAACGGTCATGTGAACAGCATCCGTTACATCGAGCATATCCTTGATTTGTTCCCGATTGAGCTGTATAAGACCAAACGTATCCGTCGTTTTGAAATGGCGTATGTGGCGGAAAGCTATTTTGGTGATGAACTCTCTTTCTTCTGCGATGAAGTGAACGCAAGCGAGTTTCATGTAGAAGTGAAGAAGAATGGCAGCGAAGTTGTTTGCCGCTCGAAAGTGATATTTGAATAAATGTGAGAATATAAAATCAATTAATAACGGATGGCGTAAGTCATCAAAAACTAAAAACAAAAAGAAAATGGCACAGTTGAATTTTGGAGGTACTACTGAAACTGTAGTAATCCGTGACGAATTTCCATTGGAAAAAGCTCGTGAAGTATTGAAAAATGAAACAATCGCTGTAATCGGTTATGGCGTACAGGGTCCTGGACAGGCACTGAACTTGCGTGATAACGGTTTCAATGTAATCGTTGGTCAACGTGAAGGAAAAACATACGATAAAGCAGTAGCAGACGGATGGGTTCCGGGTGAAACTTTGTTCGGCATCGAAGAAGCTTGCGAGAAAGGTACTATTGTAATGTGTCTGTTGTCTGACGCAGCAGTAATGTCAGTATGGCCTACTATCAAGCCTTACCTGACTGCCGGAAAAGCTCTTTATTTCTCACACGGTTTTGCTATCACTTGGAACGACCGTACAGGTGTAGTTCCTCCTGCTGATATCGACGTTATCATGGTTGCTCCTAAAGGGTCGGGTACATCTTTGCGTACTATGTTCCTCGAAGGACGTGGCTTGAACTCTTCTTATGCTATCTATCAGGATGCTACAGGCAAGGCTTACGAAAGAACCATCGCACTGGGTATCGGTATCGGTTCTGGTTATCTGTTCGAAACAACTTTCCAACGTGAAGCTACTTCTGACTTGACAGGTGAACGTGGTTCATTGATGGGGGCTATCCAAGGTTTGTTGCTGGCACAGTACGAAGTATTGCGTGAAAACGGTCATACTCCTTCTGAAGCATTCAATGAAACAGTGGAAGAACTGACACAGTCGTTGATGCCGTTGTTCGCAAAGAACGGTATGGACTGGATGTACGCTAACTGCTCTACTACTGCTCAACGTGGTGCTCTCGATTGGATGGGCCCATTCCACGATGCTATCAAACCGGTAGTTGAAAAGTTGTATAACAGTGTGAAGACTGGTAACGAAGCACAGATTTCTATCGACAGTAATTCACAACCTGATTATCGTGAAAAATTGAACGAAGAACTCCGTCAATTACGCGAGAGCGAAATGTGGCAGACTGCTGTAACTGTTCGTAAACTTCGTCCGGAGAATAATTAAACTGGATAAATTATACAAGTTTTAAGAGGGGAGAGAGCAAATAGTTCTCTCCTTTTTTATTGGAAATACATTGTATAAAAGGAGGAGTGAATCCTTTAAATTGCTTTTTTTAGAAAAATATATCTATAATATGACTAAAATATGCAAGTTTATGTTTATATTTGCACCATCAAATAAAATAAACGAGAAGTATGATGTATTTTAACTTGCCCAAAAGAATGATTAACATTACTAAATTAGTATGTGTTATTGGTGTTGTTTCTGTTGCTTTCTCCAGCTGTTTGCAGAAAGATGTATATGATCCTGCTAATTCAGGAGATAAAGAAGAGGAGGTTACTTTAGATAACTATTTCGACTTTGCTACTACTAAAAATATTCAATTGAATATTGATTATGGAAAAGGAATGTCCTAGAGCTTATTTTGAAGTTTATGCTGAAAATCCGCTTTCTTATGTGGCAGAAGGCGGTCAGATTATAAAGAAAGCAGGGGTGTCACACATTGCAACCGGATTTACAGATATACAAGGACGTTATATCAAACCGGCTTCTTTCCCGACAGCTGTTTCAGAAGTTTATATTTATTCTCCGGATTTTGGTGTGCCGACTTTGTATAAAACTAAAGTTGTCGGTTCGGATGTCAGCGCAAAAATAACCTTCGAGAATGCTCTTGATGTTACTCCTGTGGATTCATCAACGAGAAGTGCACAAACAAGATCCTCTTTGAAATTTATTACAAATGTAATTCCGAATGTATTAGGAACTTGGAATGTAAATACTGGTAGACCTAACTATCTGGATGCTTCCAAAAAAATAAATGTGGACGCAACTCTCAAGAGTTATATAACGACATATTTTCCGGAAGGAAAGAATAATGTAGGAACTAATTTAGTCTCTGATGATGCTGATATTCTGATAAAAGAAGATGCGAATGTCGTTGTCAACTATTTCGGAGGAGATACAGGTGCGCAAAGTGTGTTTGCTTACTATTGTTATTCGGAAAATGCCAGTATTGATAAAATAAGACAAGCTGCAAAGCATGCATGTGTAATCTTCCCTAATGTACATAAAAGTAGTCTGGGTAATTATAGTGGGGTTGCGGTGAATTTGAAATATATTGATGAGACAGGCAGCTTTCCGGAAGAAGAACCGGAACGTATCCCAGCAGGTACAAAGATTGGTTTCCTAATTTGGAATGACGGTTGGAGAGGTGTTAAGGCTAATGGGAATATGTTCTACTCAACCAAATCTTTGAATAGTGACAAAATTTCTCACACTGCAATTTTTGCAGCAAAAAATAAAGCAGGTGATAGAGTGAATGTTATCACTATGGAAGACTGGAAAAACGGTGAAAATGACTATAATGATGTTGCTTTCGTTATCTCTTCTAATCCTATTGCTGCTATTGAAGTTCCGGATGTTCCTAATCCGGGTGATCGACAAGGAACAGAAAAGTATTCTGGAGTGCTTGGCTTTGAAGATAACTGGCCTGAACAAGGAGATTATGACTTGAATGATGTAGTCATGAAATATCAGTCAAGTGTTGATTATAATATAGATAATAAAGTTCTTAATATTATTGATAAGTTCACATTGGCTTGGACGGGAGCTAATTATAAAAACTCGTTTGCGTATGAGGTTCCTTTCGATTTGAGTAAAGCGTCCCAAGTAATAATCAATGGCGATGAAATTACTTCCTATTCAGGTAATGTGATAACATTATTCAAGGATGCTAAAGCTGAATTGGGAGTATCCAATGTGAATGCGGAGGATATGATTAATCAGAATATTCAAGAGAAGACATATACGGTATCCATACAATTTAATAACCCTACTCTTGATAAATCAGTGGTGGTAGCTCCTTATAACCCTTTTATAAAAGTATTCAACTCTGCCACAGAAGTCCATCTGACAGATCATAAGCCGACGACTGGTGCGAATAATCGTTTCCCTTCCGGAGCTGATATTTCTCGTGGTGATGTAGATGGTGCCTATTTCATTTGCAAAGATGGTTTTCCGTTTGCAATTCATGTAGATGCTCGTTTGGACGCTTCTATTTTGAATTTAGATCTTAAAAAGGAGAATCAGCGCATTGATAAAACATATCCTAAATTTGCAGAATGGGCAAAAACGCGCGATCCGCAAATAAAATGGTGGAAATAGTTGGAGTGCATTGGAATAATCGACTATCTTTGAGGGTGAAAAATTAAGAATAGTACTGATGTAAAATATTGTTTGTTTTGTTTGTGTTAAAAAAAGTGTGGTTTCGGGAGAAAGTGTGCTTTGTTAAAAGGAGGATTAAGTATTTAATCCTCCTTTTTAATGAATAACATCAACCTTTTATAGAAAGGATGCTTGGCAAGGGTGGAGGTATCTCCTAATATAACAAGTTTCATTCGTGCCCGCGTAATCGCTACATTCATTCTTCGCAAGTCATTTAGAAACCCGATTTGTCCGTCCTCGTTGGCACGTACGAGACTGATGAAAATAACGTCTCGCTCCTGTCCCTGAAAGCCGTCTACCGTATTCACGGTGATGAGGCTGCGGAAAGGGCGTAAAAAGCTGCTTCCTTTTATTTTTCCTCTCAAATATTGCACTTGTGCCTTGTATGGCGAAATCAGACCGAAATCAATTCTTTCATCCAGTATTCGCTCTTTGCCGATACGTTCGATGTAAGTTTCCAGTTCTTGCAGTAGTAGGTTGGCTTCCTGCTTATTGATGCGTCCGAAGCTTTCTCCTACAAAATCTTCGTGAAAGTCCATCTCTGAAGTATCGATCCAGTTCATGGGAGTGTCGAAATCAAGAATCCCCCGATAGCGTACTTCCGGAGCAGCTTCCAGTTCTCCGTGATAAAACCAGTCGGAGGGAAACTGCATGATGGTTTCATGCATTCTGTACTGTACTTTTAATAGAGAGACCGCGGAAGGTTTTTGTTGAACGACTTTTTCCATTAATGTATGATCCAATCCTCCACGGGAAGCTTCTATACATTTGATAGTCGGCGGAAGCTGACAATGATCTCCTGCAAGGATGACCCGGTCTGCTTTGCGGATAGCGATCCAGCAGGCAGCTTCGAGGGCTTGTGCAGCTTCGTCGATGAATAAAGTCGAAAAACGACGTCCGTTGAGCAGGCGGTGGTTGCTGCTGACTAGGGTAGAAGCAATCACACGGGCACTGTCGAAAAGATCGGCATTGATTTGTATTTCCAACTCCGTGGCACGGTCGCGGAGACGACTCATGCGATTACGCATTCCTTCCCGTTCAGAATAACTACCCCGGCGCATCCGGCTACCCATTTCGCGGATAGATTTACGGATTCCCCAAAGCTCCGGATAGGCAGGATGACTTTCAAACCGGCGTTCGTAGGTGGATGAAAGCATTTTGTCGTTGACTCGGGTCGGATTTCCAATGCGGAGCACGGGTACTCCCCGGTCTACCAGTTTCTCACAAATCCAGTCGACAGCCGTGTTGCTTTGTGCACAGACAAGCACTTGTGGTTCCCGGTGTAACGTTTCGTAAATCGCTTCGACAAGAGTCGTTGTCTTTCCGGTTCCCGGAGGACCGTGAACAATAGATACGTCACGCGTACATAGCACCTTGTTGACTGCTGTTTCCTGTGTACTGTTCAGCCATGGAAAGCGGACAGGATATAATTCGCGGAATCCCGGTTTTTGGGTACCCAACAAAATGTCGCGCAGTTCCGCCAGGCGGTTGTCTTTGGCGCGTATCGTGTCTTCCAGTGCCTCGAACATGGCCCGGTACGATGTTTCGTCAAAATAAAGTTGTACCCCCAGTATACCGTCAGTTTGCAGTTCCGCTAAAGCTCCCGCTCCGGGGAGTACAACGACCATTCGTTCTTCGTCGGCAAAGCTGACGGTAGCGATGAAATCCATATACTTCACTTTTCCTTCGAATGACTGGTGGAAAAAGCAAACAGGACGGCCGAACTCAAAGGAATGCTCTATTTCTTTATTTTCGGTCCGTGTAATATCTATTACAAGCTGATTCAGCGAATTGTAGTAACTTCGGCCAAGAGAGACAGGATACCAGCAGAGACCGCGCTTCACTTTACGGGCAACGCCCATTGTTTCGGTCTGCCGCTTAAATTCTTCCTTCTCATATTCATACTCCATCCGCAGGAGGAGTTGCTGCTGCTGAAGGTCTATAATGGGACTTTTCGGATTATTACTCATAATAGGCGCAAAGGTAACAAATCTTCGTTCCGGGTAGAAAAAATATTTCATTTTGTTAAACATTACTCGAACGTCGTTCGTTATTTTAATAGATAGACTAAAAAAACAAAAAGCAATATGGTATATGATGTGACTATGTTAGAAGCTTTCTACGCTGCTTATAAAGGAAAGGTAGAACACGTACGGGCTATACTGAAACGCCCTTTGACGTTGGCCGAGAAGATTTTGTATGCTCATCTGTATGATGTAGCCGATTTGAAAGATTACAAACGGGGGGAGGATTATGTGAATTTCCGTCCCGACCGTGTGGCTATGCAGGATGCAACTGCGCAGATGGCATTGCTTCAATTTATGAATGCAGGTAAGGATCAGGTGGCTGTGCCTTCAACAGTGCATTGCGATCACTTGATACAGGCGTATAAAGGTGCAAAGGCGGATATTGCTACGGCAAGACTAACCAATGAAGAAGTATACGACTTCCTCCGTGATGTATCTTCCCGTTATGGTATCGGCTTCTGGAAACCGGGAGCAGGAATTATCCATCAGGTAGTGCTCGAAAACTATGCTTTCCCCGGCGGTATGATGGTGGGAACAGACTCTCATACGCCTAATGCAGGCGGACTGGGCATGGTGGCTATCGGTGTTGGTGGTGCGGATGCCGTGGATGTGATGACAGGAATGGAATGGGAGCTGAAAATGCCGAAGATTATCGGTGTCCGTCTGACCGGAAAACTAAGCGGTTGGACCTCTCCGAAAGACGTGATTCTGAAACTGGCCGGCATCCTTACCGTAAAAGGAGGAACGAATGCTATTATCGAATATTTTGGTCCCGGAACCGAATCCCTTTCTGCTACCGGGAAAGCTACCATTTGCAATATGGGTGCCGAAGTTGGAGCTACTACCTCTTTATTCCCGTTTGACGGACGCATGGCTACTTATTTGAGAGCTACCGGAAGAGATTGTGTAGTCGATTGGGCTGAATCTGTTGGTGCAGACCTTCGTGCAGACGACATTGTGACCGACGAACCATCCAACTATTACGACCGTGTGATTGAAATTGACTTGTCAGAACTCGAACCTTATATAAACGGGCCGTTTACACCGGATGCCGCTACTCCTATCTCTGAATTTGCAGAAAAAGTGTTATTGAACGGCTACCCTCGTAAAATGGAGGTGGGCTTGATAGGTTCATGTACCAATTCTTCTTATCAGGATTTGAGCCGTGCAGCTTCTCTGGCAAAGCAGGTGACAGAAAAGAATTTGAGCGTCGCTTCTCCGCTGATCGTCAATCCGGGTTCGGAGCAAATCCGGGCTACTGCCGAAAGAGACGGTATGATTGAAGCTTTTGAACGGTTGGGAGCCACGATTATGGCAAATGCTTGTGGACCTTGTATCGGTCAGTGGAAACGTCAGACGGACGATCCGACACGAAAAAACTCAATCGTCACCTCTTTCAATCGTAATTTTGCCAAACGCGCTGACGGTAATCCCAACACATACGCGTTTGTAGCTTCTCCGGAACTAACGATGGCGTTAACAATAGCCGGTGATCTCTGTTTCAACCCGTTGAAAGACAGACTGGTGAATCATAACGGAGAAAAAGTGAAACTCTCCGAGCCTGTAGGAGATGAACTTCCTTTGAAAGGTTTTGAACAGGGAAATGAGGGATATATTGCCCCCCACGGAGCAAAAACGGAAATCAGGGTAAAACCGGATTCCCAACGTCTCCAGCTTCTGACTCCTTTCCCGGCATGGGACGGACAGGACTTGCTGAACATGCCTTTATTGATTAAAGCACAGGGAAAATGTACTACCGACCATATCTCTATGGCAGGTCCATGGCTCCGCTTCCGGGGACATTTGGAGAATATTTCCGACAATATGCTGATGGGAGCTGTCAATGCTTTCAATGGTGAAACGAATAGTGTTTGGAATCGTTCGACAAATACTTATGGAACAGTTTCCGGTACGGCAAAGATGTATAAATCCGAAGGTATTCCGTCTATTGTTGTTGCCGAAGAGAATTATGGAGAAGGTTCCAGCCGTGAACATGCAGCCATGGAACCACGCTTCCTCAATGTACGTGTCATTTTGGCTAAGAGTTTTGCCCGTATCCACGAAACAAATCTGAAAAAACAAGGAATGCTTGCTCTTACTTTTGTAGATAAAGTAGACTATGACAAGATTCGGGAACACGATCTTTTGTCCGTATCAGGCTTAGTCCATTTCGCACCGGGGCGCAATCTGACGATTATTCTTCATCACGAAGACGGAACGAAAGAAAGTTTTGAAGTGCAACATACCTATAATGAACAGCAGATAGCTTGGTTCCGTGCCGGTTCTGCCTTAAATACAAGATAAAAAATGAGCAAAATAACCATGCAAACAGATGGTACGCTGTTGGTACCCGATGTGCCTACCGTACCTTATATTACCGGCGATGGAGTAGGAGCCGAAGTAACTCCTGCCATGCAAGCCGTAGTGGACGCAGCTATCCGGAAAGCATACGGCGGCAAACGTCGGATCGAATGGAAAGAAGTGTTGGCGGGAGAACGTGCCTTCAACGCGACTGGTTCCTGGTTGCCGGATGAAACAATGGAAACCTTTCAGGAATACCTGGTAGGAATCAAAGGTCCGTTGACAACTCCTGTCGGAGGTGGAATCCGTTCGTTGAACGTAGCACTGCGTCAGACACTTGATTTATACGTCTGTCTTCGTCCGGTTCGTTGGTATCAGGGAGTACAGTCGCCTGTCAAATCACCGGAGAAAGTGAATATGTGTGTGTTCCGTGAAAATACGGAAGATATTTATGCAGGTATCGAATGGGAAGCCGGAACTCCGGAAGCTGAAAAGTTCTATCAATTCTTGAAAGACGAAATGGGCGTGACAAAAGTCCGTTTCCCGGAAACCTCTTCTTTCGGTGTGAAACCTGTATCACGTGAGGGCACGGAGCGTCTTGTACGTGCTGCCTGCCAGTATGCGCTCGACCATCATTTGCCTTCCGTAACACTGGTGCATAAAGGGAATATCATGAAGTTTACCGAAGGTGGTTTCAAAAAATGGGGCTACGAACTGGCGCAACGTGAATTTGGCGATGCTTTGGCAGATGGCAGACTGGTGATAAAAGATTGCATTGCAGATGCTTTCTTACAAAATACACTCCTGATTCCCGAAGAATATTCCGTAATAGCCACCTTAAACCTCAATGGAGACTACGTTTCCGACCAACTGGCGGCCATGGTAGGCGGTATCGGCATCGCTCCGGGAGCAAACATCAACTACCAGACAGGTCATGCCATCTTTGAAGCGACTCACGGAACAGCCCCCAATATTGCGGGAAAAGATGTGGTGAACCCTTGTTCTATTATCCTTTCGGCAGTAATGATGCTCGAATATTTTGACTGGAAAGAAGCGGCTGCTCTGATAGAGAAAGCCTTGGAACAAAGCTTCTTGGACGCTCGTGCTACACACGATTTAGCCCGTTTTATGCCGAATGGAACCTCCCTCTCTACTTCCGCTTTCACTCGTGAGATCGTGGAAAGAATTGAAAAACAAAAGTAACGAATAAAAAACGAAGAAAGATGAAAAAAGAGTACTTGATTTACAAGCTTTCCGAGGAAATGAAGGAAGCTACCCGGATTGATACAGAATTGTTCTCCAAGTTTGATGTGAAGCGCGGATTGCGTAATGAAGACGGCACAGGTGTATTGGTAGGTTTAACCAGAATCGGTAATGTAGTAGGATATGAACGTGTTCCGGGGGGGGGACTGAAACCCATACCGGGAAAACTGTTCTATCGCGGTTATGATGTAGAAGATATTTCTCACGCTATAATCAAAGAGAAACGCTTTGGCTTCGAAGAAGTGGCTTACCTATTGCTTTCCGGACGTCTGCCGGATAAAGAAGAATTGCTTTCTTTCCGTGAGTTGATTAATGACAATATGCCGTTGGAACAGAAAACGAAAATGAACATCATCGAGTTGGAAGGAAACAACATCATGAATATTCTTTCACGCAGCGTATTGGAAATGTATCGTTTTGACGCAAATGCGGATGATACCTCCCGGGATAACCTGATGCGTCAGAGTATTGAACTGATTTCAAAGTTCCCCACTATCATCGCTTATGCTTATAATATGCTTCGTCATGCTACTTTCGGACGTTCTCTGCATATCCGCCATCCGCAGGAAAAGCTCTCTATTGCCGAGAATTTCCTGTATATGCTGAAAAAAGACTATACCGAACTGGATGCACGTACCCTCGATTTGTTATTGATTCTTCAGGCAGAGCACGGTGGTGGTAATAACTCCACTTTCACCGTTCGCGTTACTTCTTCTACCGGAACAGATACTTATTCGGCCATCGCCGCCGGTATCGGTTCGCTGAAAGGCCCGCTTCACGGAGGTGCCAATATTCAGGTTGCCGACATGTTTCAGCACCTGAAGGAAAATATTAAAGACTGGACAAGTGTAGATGAGATAGACACTTATTACACCCGAATGTTGAACAAAGAAGTGTATAACAAAACCGGATTGATCTATGGTATCGGACATGCCGTTTATACCATCTCCGACCCTCGTGCTCTTCTATTGAAAGAACTGGCTCGCGACCTTGCCCGTGAAAAAGGCAGAGAAAGCGAATTTGCTTTTCTTGAACTGCTGGAAGAACGTGCCATCGCTACTTTCGGACGGGTTAAAAACAACGGAAAGACAGTGTCCAGCAATATCGACTTTTATTCGGGCTTCGTGTATGAAATGATCGGTTTGCCGCAGGAAATCTTCACTCCACTGTTTGCCATGGCGCGTATCGTAGGCTGGTGTGCACACCGCAATGAAGAATTAACCTTCGACGGTAAACGGATTATCCGCCCGGCTTATAAAAATGTACTTGATGATTTGGCTTATATCCCAATTAAGAAACGCTGATAAGAACAAATCCTTTTATTAAATAGATAAGTAATCCCGGATGTGTGCCCGATCATTTCAGAAGCGCATCCGGGAAATTTTACATTTTCTCCTTTTTTATGTTCGTAAAAGAATGTACTTCAGATTCTTTCTATTTTTTGTATCGTCATTTATCTCATTTTTGTTATTTTTGCGTGTTACAAAATAGATCGGTATGAGTATAGATACTTTTAATCTGTTTCTGGGGGTGATGAGCCTGATTGCTTTGTTTGTTTTTATCGCCCTTTACTTTGTGAAAGCCGGATATGGTATTTTCCGCACAGCATCGTGGGGAGTAGCTATCTCCAATAAACTAGCCTGGATATTGATGGAAGCTCCGGTTTTCGTGGTGATGTGCGTGATGTGGATCTATTCCGAACGTCGGTTCGAGCCGGTGATTTTCACTTTCTTCCTCTTCTTTCAGATTCACTATTTTCAGCGTGCTTTCATCTTCCCTTTGCTATTGAAAGGAAAAAGTAAGATGCCGCTGGCAATCATGTCGATGGGAGTTCTTTTTAATCTGCTGAATGGTTATATGCAAGGAAAATGGATTTTCTATCTTGCTCCCGAAACGATGTATCAATCCGGTTGGTTCACTTCACCGTGGTTTATTATCGGCACACTGCTCTTTTTCGCAGGTATGCTGTTGAACTGGCAGTCGGATTATATCATCCGTCATTTGCGCAAACCGGGAGACACCCGGCATTATCTGCCTCAAAAAGGAATGTACCGTTATGTCACTTCCGCCAACTATTTCGGTGAGATAGTAGAATGGGCAGGTTGGGCGATACTCACTTGTTCACTTTCCGGTCTGGTCTTCCTTTGGTGGACGATTGCTAACCTTGTTCCCCGTGCCAACGCTATTTGGTGCCGTTACCGCGAAGAATTCGGAGACGCAGTGGGAGAACGGAAACGAGTGTTCCCTTTTCTTTATTAGGGGCGCTTTTCATCACGACTTACGTATGACTTAAATAAAATATCAACTACTATGGAATCTAAACTTTTTAGCCCGGTCACCTTTGGTCCTTTGACGCTGCGGAATCGAACAATCCGTTCGGCAGCTTTTGAGAGCATGTGTCCGGAGAATACTCCCACGCAGATGTTGCTGGATTACCATCGGTCGGTAGCTGCGGGGGGAGTGGGTATGACAACAGTGGCTTATGCTGCCGTGACACAAAGCGGACTTTCTTTCGACCGTCAGTTGTGGTTGCGTCCGTCCATTATTCCCCGTTTACACGAACTGACAAAAGCCGTGCACGATGAAGGTGCCGCAGTAGGTATACAAATCGGGCATTGTGGAAATATGTCCCATAAAAATATATGTGGTGTCACTCCTATATCCGCATCTTCAGGCTTCAACCTCTATTCTCCTACGTTTGTGCGTGGAATGGAAAAAGAGGAGCTGCCGGAAATGGCGAAAGCGTATGGAAATGCAGTCAATCTGGCGAGGAAAGCCGGATTTGACGCCGTTGAAGTACATGCGGGGCACGGCTATTTGATTAGTCAATTCCTGTCTCCCTACACCAATCATCGGAAAGATGAATATGGCGGTTCGCTCGAAAACCGGATGCGTTTTATGGATATGGTGATGGAAGAAGTGATGAAAGCGGCAGGCAGTGATATGGCAGTTTTCGTAAAAATGAATATGCGCGACGGTTTCAAAGGAGGAATGGAGATTGACGAATCCATACAAGTGGCTAAACGACTGTTGGAACTTGGCGCTCATGGATTGGTGTTGAGTGGTGGTTTTGTCAGCAAAGCGCCGATGTATGTAATGAGAGGTGCCATGCCGATTCGTTCGATGTCTTACTATATGAATTGTTGGTGGCTGAAATACGGAGTCCGTATGTTTGGCAAATGGATGATCCCCTCTGTGCCCTTCAAAGAGGCCTATTTCCTTGAAGATGCACTGAAATTCCGTGCGGCTCTTCCGGATGCGCCGTTGATTTATGTCGGTGGTCTTGTTTCCCGTCAGAAAATAGATGAAGTGCTCGATTCCGGTTTTGATGCCGTGCAGATGGCGAGAGCATTACTGAACGAACCGGGATTCGTGAACCGGATGAAACAGGAGGAACAAGCACGCTGCAACTGTGGACACAGTAATTATTGCATAGGACGTATGTATACGATAGAAATGGCTTGTCATCAACATTTGAAAGAACAATTACCTTCCTCTTTACAAAAGGAGATTGATAAACTGGAGAAAAAATGAGTGAAATGAAATGGGCAATCATCACCGGTGCGGACGGAGGAATGGGAACAGAAATAACACGTGCCGTAGCCAAAGCCGGTTATCGAATCATAATGGCTTGTTATCATCCGAAGAAAGCGGAGGTTGTTCGTGAACGTTTGAGCAAGGAAATTGGAAACCCGGATTTGGAAGTAATAGCTATCGATTTATCTTCTATGCAATCCGTAGTTGCTTTTGCCAGTCAGATCTTAGAAAGGAATCTTCCCATCTCTTTGTTAATGAATAATGCCGGAACGATGGAGACAGGTTTTCATACTACTTCCGAAGGATTCGAACGAACAGTAAGTGTGAACTACATGGGACCTTATCTGCTTACCCGGAAATTAATTCCGTTGATGGTGCGTGGAGCGCGTATCGTAAATATGGTTTCCTGTACATACGCAATCGGCAAGCTCGACTTCCCAGATTTCTTTCATAGAGGGAAAACGGGAACGTTTTGGCGGATTCCTGTTTACAGTAACACGAAGTTGGCTTTATTATTGTTTACTTTCGAGCTTTCCGAGCAACTTCGAGAGAAGGGGATTACCGTCAATGCTGCCGATCCGGGAATTGTTTCTACTGATATCATCACTATGCACAAGTGGTTCGATCCGTTAACGGATATTTTTTTCCGTCCTTTTATCCGTAAACCCAAGAAAGGGGCTTCTACGGCAATCGGTTTACTGTTGGACGAAAAGGAAGCCGGTGTGACAGGACAACTGTATGTCAATAACCACCGGAAAAACTTGTCTGATAAATACACGAATCATGTGCAAAAAGAGCAGTTGTGGGAGGTAACGGAACGTGCGTTGGCGAGTTGGCTGAAGTAGGTTTTCTTTTCTTTTTTTATTTAAATTATCCAGTATTTACTTATATATAGGTATTGTACATATCTATATATCTCATTTTTGTTGTCTTATTTTTACCAATAGATAGGGATTGTTTGGCATCCCTCTTTCTGCTTACCTTTGCATCGCTTTTAGAGCAATGAAAAGGTATAAAGTAAAAAGGTAAAAAGGAGATGAGCAATAAATATTTTTTGGTTTTTCTGGCATTCTTGTTTTCCGTATCCGTATATTCACAACATGGGCGTCACCGTAATAGTTTAATTTCGGGTAGAGTAATGTCCACGGAGAAAGAAGTGGTGGATTTTGCGACAGTTTATCTGAAAGGAACCAACCAAGGATGCTATACAGATGAAAAAGGTATATATCATTTGAAAACTACAGCCGGTGAATATACACTTGTCGTTTCGGCTATCGGTTATCAAACGGTAGAAAAGAAAGTTAAATTAGCCAAGGGAGAAAGAATAAAAGTAAACGTCACTATCGCACCGGCGGTAAAAGAACTGGGAGAGGTGCTGGTCACGACATCCGGAGTCGGTCGTGTGAATCAGTCTGCTTTTAATGCGGTAGCCATTGATGCGAAGAAATTGCATAATAGTACGCAGACTTTGGCAGGTGCACTGACTAAAGTGCCCGGTGTAAAACTCCGCGAATCAGGTGGAGTGGGGTCGGATATGCAATTGTATATCGATGGCTTTAGCGGGAAACATGTGAAAATCTTCATTGACGGCATACCACAGGAGGGAGCCGGTGCCGCATTCGATTTGAACAATGTTCCTATTAATTTTGCCGACCGTATAGAAGTCTATAAAGGAGTAGTTCCTGTAGGATTCGGAACCGATGCTATTGGGGGAGTGGTTAATATTGTCACCAACAAGCAACCCGGAAAGTGGTTTATGGACGCTTCCTATTCTTACGGGTCATTTAATACTCATAAATCATACGTGCGCTTCGGACAAACGTTCAAGAATGGTTTTATGTATGAGGTCAATGCTTTTCAGAATTTCTCGGATAATGATTATTATGTAGACACTTATGTACGCGAATTTGAGATTAAAGAAGATGGAAGCGTACGTTTTCCGCCACTTGACAAAAATAAGATTTATCATCTGAAACGTTTTAATGACCAGTATCATAATGAAGCCGTGATTGGAAAAATCGGCCTGGTAGGAAAGAAATGGGCAGATCGTTTGGCGTTGAGTTTCAATTATTCTCATTTCTATAAAGAGATACAAACAGGCGTTTATCAAGATGTCGTGTTCGGTGAAAAATTCCGCAAAGGACATTCGTTGGTCCCTTCTTTAGAATATTACAAAAAGAACTTATTGGTGAAAAACCTGGATCTGCTGTTGACTGCCAATTACAATCATAATATCACCAATAATGTCGATACCGCTTCGCGGGCTTACAACTGGCGTGGAGATTTTTATGAAAAAGGTAGCCGGGGAGAACAGTCTTACCAGAACAGTGAATCTAAAAATAAAAACTGGAATGGGACGCTGAAGATGAATTATCATATCGGACAGGCGCATACGTTTACTTTCAGTCATGTAATCAGTGATTTTGAACGTACGAGCCGCTCTACCATCGGTGCTTCTTCCAAATTCACGGACTTTTCTATTCCTAAAATCACCCGTAAAAACGTCAGCGGGCTTTCTTACCGTCTGATGCCGTCGGACAGATGGAATGTGTCGGCATTTGCCAAATATTACCGGCAATACAACAAGGGACCGGTATCGCAGAATACGGATGGAATAGGCAATTATATCAATCTGTCCAATACGGCAAGCGCTCTTGGATATGGAGCGGCAGGTACCTATTTTATATGGAAAGATCTTCAGGTGAAACTTTCGTACGAAAAGGCTTTCCGCCTGCCGACCACGGACGAACTCTTTGGAGATGAAGACCTTGAAGCTGGCAAAATGAATCTGAAACCGGAGAAAAGTGATAATGTCAATTTGAGTTTCAGCTATAATCATCAGTTTGGCAAGCATGGATTGTATGCCGAGGCCGGTTTGATATATCGGGATACGAAAGATTACATAAAAAGAGGACTGGACGTATTGGGAGGAACAAGCTACGGATATTATGAGAACCACGGTCACGTAAGGACCAAAGGGTATAATTTGTCATTGCTTTATAGCTTCTCGCATTGGTTTGATATAGGAGGAACATTCAATAGCATCGATACTCGTGATTACGAAAAGTTTCTGGCGGGTTCTTCTTTGCAGGAAAGCATGCACTATAAGGTGCGTATGCCGAATCTGCCCTATCGTTATGCTAATATCAATGCAAATTTTTATTGGAATGACCTGTTTGTCAAAGGAAATGTGTTGAGCATCGGCTATGATAGCTACTGGCAGCACGATTTTCCTCTTTATTGGGAAAATCTCGGAGATAAAGATTCAAAGAATATGGTGCCGGAACAGTTTTCTCATAATCTGTCTTTGTCCTACACCATGAAGAATGGACGTTATAATGTATCATTTGAATGTCGGAATTTCACCGATGCCCAACTGTTTGACAATTTTAGCCTGCAAAAAGCGGGGCGCGCATTCTATGGAAAGTTCAGAGTGTTTTTCGGTAAATAATAAGAGTAAGTTTTTAGTATCAATCAATAATAAAGAATATATGAAGAAGTTTTTATTACAGGCTTTTGCTGTAGCTTTTTGTTTGAGTAGCGGTGTGTTTGTGGCATCTTGCGACGATGATAATAATTCGGTGGATAACCCTCCGATTGATGGAGAAACGGCTTATGTGGTGGCTGCCACAACTGGTGAAGCAAGTTATTTGGTAGTAGCCAATTCTTTGGATGAAGGAACAGTGTCGACTCAAGGGAATGGAACTGAAGTGATTGGCGGTACCTATTGGGTATATAAAGGATTGGATTATGTGTTTGCTTTAGTTTATAATAAAGGTGGCGCAGGTACAGGAGCTTCCTATTATCTGGGTGCAGATGGTAAAATGAAAGAAAAGTACACATACACTTATAATCGTATCACGTCTTATGGAACCTGGGGGGATAAAGTGGTGACTGTTTCCACCGGGGACTCGAAAATAACGGATGAGGATCAGAATGTGGCTCAAGCATTGTTGTTCAACTATCTGGATGCAACCGACGGCAGTCAGGAAGAGGGTACCTTGCTTGCCGAAAATTACTTGGGTAATGGTGAAAAAGTTTCATGGGCAGGTCTGGTTGAAGCTAACAATAAGATTTATACGTCTGTCATCCCAATGGGAATGAGTAAGTACGGTATTAAAAAATGGCCGGAAGCTGTGACAGATCAGGAACTTGTGACTAAGACTGACGGTGGTAGCGGCAGCGGTGCATATACAGCCGGTGTTATTCCTTCTACACAATACCCGGATAATGCTTACGTGGCAATTTATAGTGGCACGAACTTCAATGAGACTCCGGTGATTGCCAAGACTGATAAAATAGGCTATGCATGCGGTCGTATGCGTTCACAATATTATCAGACCATTTGGGCTGCTGATAATGGTGACGTCTATGTGTTCTCTCCCGGATATGGACGTACGGCAGTTTCATCTTCAGATTTGAAGAAGGTAACAGGACAGAAGCCTTCGGGCGCAATGCGTATCAAAGCAGGCGCAACAGATTTCGATCCGGATTACTATGTGAACTTTGAAGAGATAGGCACAAAACACCCTATTTTCCGTTGCTGGCACATCTCTGAAGATTACTTCCTGCTTCAATTGTATAAAAAGGGAGCGGAAGATATGATTAATGGCGGTACAAGTGCAGATGTCAGCGAATTAGCTGTTTTCAAGGCGGAAGATCAGACGATTATGCCTGTTACAGGTCTGCCGGCTGACGGAAAGTTTGGTGGCGAGCCTTATGGAGAAAAAGGGTATGCTTATATGGCTGTCACTGTGACTACGGGCGAGAAACCGGCCTTCTATAAAATAGACGCAAAAACAGGCAAGGCAGTCAAAGGTTTGACGGTAGAAGCTGACGCTATCACTACGGTAGGTAAGATGGAATATCTTTCAAAATAATACAGTCGGTTAAATAGAGAATCTTTTGTATATAAAAGCCTGCCGAGCGGAAAGCTTTGCAGGCTTTTTCAAGAAATAGGATTGAAAACATGAAAAAAATATTCAGAAAGATACATTTGTGGCTTTCCGTCCCTTTCGGACTGATAATAACTCTTGTCTGCTTCTCCGGTGCCATGCTGGTATTTGAAAATGAGGTGAATGAGTGGTTTCGACGCGATCTTTACTACGTAGAAACGGTAAAGGAGTCTCCTCTTTCTATGGATAAGCTGCTTGAAAAAGTGGCAACGACATTGCCTGACAGTGTATCGGTGACCGGTGTCAGCATATCTTCTGATCCCGGACGTGCGTATCAGGTTAGTCTTTCCAAACCACGTCGTGCATCTTTGTATGTAGACCAGTATACGGGCGAAGTAAAAGGAAAAAGTGAGCGTAGCGGCTTTTTTATGTTTATGTTCCGAATGCATCGCTGGCTGCTGGATAGTATGAATCCGGGAAATGAAGGGATCTTTTGGGGCAAAATGATTGTAGGTGTCAGTACGCTTTTACTTGTTTTTGTACTGATTTCGGGAATTGTCATTTGGTGGCCGCGTACACGTAAAGCATTGAAGAATAGCCTGAAAATAACAGCAACAAAAGGTTGGAGAAGGTTTTGGTATGACTTGCATGTGGCAGGTGGAATGTATGCTCTGATCTTTCTACTGGCTATGGCACTGACGGGATTGACCTGGTCTTTTCCGTGGTATCGGACAGCTTTCTATAAGGTCTTCGGGGTGGAAGTACAGCAACGTGCCGCCCAAGGACATGAACAGAAAAGTGATGCTCAAAAGAGGGATACCAAACTGGCAGCCCATCGGGAAAAGAAAAGAGAAGGAAATGAGGTTCGAAAGGGTGAAAGAAGCAGACGTCCGGAAAACAATCACAGTGATATGTACTCGGTAACTTCACCATTCGTTTATTGGCAGGAGATTTATGATAAACTAAGACGTCAGAATCCGGAGTATAAGCAAATCAGTATTTCTTCTGGTACGGCAAGCGTGTCTTTCAACCGTTTCGGGAATCAGCGGGCATCTGACCGTTATTCTTTCAATACGGATAATGGTGAATTTACAGAAACAAGTCTTTATCAACATCAAGACAAGTCGGGAAAGATTCGTGGTTGGATTTATTCTGTGCATGTTGGTAACTGGGGAGGAATGTTTACTCGCATACTTACCTTTATTGCTGCCTTATTGGGGGCTGCACTACCACTGACTGGATATTATTTATGGATAAAAAGACTCATAAAGGTACGGAAATGAATGAAATTTTTTCCTACTATAAAGTTGAAAAACATAAAAACATCTGCCACCTGCAACGAAACGCGTGTAATACACTAGTCAATAGATAGTTGTAACGTTGCAGATACCTGTGGCAGATAGGTTGCAGATAAAGTATCTGCAACACGTTATATAATCAAAGAAAAAGCCTTGCTTCCTTTGTGCAAAGCTATGGGATAATTGGGGTGACCCTATGGAGAAATTGTGGTGTCTCTACGGGGAAACGACAGTATCCTTACGTAGAAACTGTAGTGTCCCGCCTTAGAAACTCTCGTTTCCTGCCGTGGAAACTGTAATTTCTAATGCCGGAAACGACAGTTCCCCGCCTGGAAACGGGAAGTTAATGTATATAATAAACTTTTGCACCCATGGAGAATTGGCTTTGCAAGGCTTATACTGTGTTGCAGATACTTTGATCTGCAACCTATCTGCAACA